>NZ_JAQISV010000037.1:0-80584 GCF_048569675.1 Geodermatophilus sp. CPCC 206100 | reverse complement strand
GACTCCCACGGGCGCGTGCTCGGCCAGGCCGGCGCGACGTCGCGGCCGGGGATCGGCGGCAGGGGGCTGATCGGCCGGGACGGGCGGTAGCCGGGCCGGTCCTCCAGCGGCGGGAAGAGGGGGACGGAGGGACGGACCGACGGCGGCACCGGGGGCAGGCCCGCACGCGGCGGAGCGGCCGACGGCACCCCGCCGCGGTCGGCCGCGGGCAGGGGCGGCAGACCGCGCGGCTCGTCGCGCGGCCCGGGGGCGGCCTCGTCGCCGGGTCCGCGGACGGCCTCGCGCGGGCTGCGCGGCTCCCGGGGCGGGCGGGCCTCCGGACCGGAGGCGCGCGGGTCCTCGCCCGGCACGGGCGGCAGGCCGCGGCGGTGCGCGGGAGGCTGCTCCCCCGGAGCCAGCGGGATGGGGATCTCGCCGGTGCGGGCGGCGCGACGGCGGCCGACCTCGCTGCCCTGCTTGGCGATCAGCTGCTCGACGGTGATCGGCTCACGGCCGGCTGGCTGCGCGGGCGGGCGGCGCCGGCCGCGGAAACGCCCCGCGCCGCGGCCGTTCTCCGCGTCGTCGCGCGTCCGCTCGTCCCCCACCGCTGTCGACTTCCCATCGTCGTACCCATGTCACCATGGCCCGCGCCGTCCCCTCCGCACGGGCGCAGGCGACGGAACCCGCGCGCGGGCGGTGCGTCGTCCCACGATACGGGCGGAACGCCGCTCCGCCCGACGACGCGCGGAGATCGAGCAGCGGCCGGACGACGGCGGCCGTAGCGTCCCCCGGGTGAAGCTGCCGTTCGTGCCCGGGCCGTCCGACGTCATCTCCGCGGTGGAGGGACTCCGGGACGGCGTCTCGGAGGCCCTCGCCCTGGTGCCGCGGGTGGTCAGCGTGGTGGGCCGGCTGGAGACGCTGCTGGACCGGGTGACCGTCGTGGTCGACCGGGTGGAGGGCGTCGTCGACCGGGCGGACGCCATCGTCGGGGCCGCGGAGACGACCCGGCAGCGGGCCGACGACGCGATCACCGCGGTCGGCGCGACCCAGCGCAAGGCCGACGACGCGATCACCGGCGTCGGGGAGACCCAGCGCAAGGCCGACGCCGCGATCGCCGCCATTGGCCGGACCCAGCAGTCGGCGGACGAGGCCATCGCCGCGGTCGGCGCGACCCAGCAGAAGGCCGACGACGCCATCGCCGCCGTCGGCGCCACCCAGCAGAAGGCCGACGACGCCATCGCCGCCGTCGGCGCCACCCAGCAGAAGGCCGACGACGCCATCGCCGCCGTCGGCGCCACCCAGCAGAAGGCCGACGACGCCATCGCCGCCGTCGGCGCCACCCAGCAGAAGGCCGACGACGCCATCGCCGCCGTCGGCGCCACCCAGCAGAAGGCCGACGACGCCATCGCCGCCGTCGGCGCCACCCAGCAGAGAGCCGACGACGCCATCGCCGCCGTCGGCGCCACCCAGCAGAAGGCCGACGACGCCATCGCCGCCGTCGGCGCCACGATCACGCGCTCCGACGAAGCGGTCGGTCAGGCGGAGGCGGTCATCGGCCGGACCGCGCCGCTGGTGCAGACGTACGAGCAGCCCCTGACGGCGCTGGCCCCGGCCGTCCGGCGGCTGGCGGCCTCCCTCGACCCGGCCGAGGTCGACGCGATGGTCACGTTCATCGACCGGCTGCCGCAGCTGATGCACCACCTGGACGAGGACGTGCTGCCCGTCCTGGGCTCGCTGGGCAACGTGGGGGCCGACGTGCACGACCTGCTCGACACCATGCAGGACCTGCGCCAGGTGGTGAAGGGCTTCCCCGGGTCACGGCTGTTCCGGCGGCGCGGCGCCGAGGAGATCGCCGAGGACGAGGAGCGGGGGACCACCGGGCCGGCGACCCTGGACGGTCAGGAGCCGGAGCGCACCGGCTCCTGACCGTCGCCGATCAGGTCTCGGTCGGGTACCCGAGCGCCCGGACGACGTCCCCGATCCGCTCGTAGGTCTCGCCCTCGGGCAGTCGGCGCAGCTCGTCGACGACCGCGTCGGGGGCGCGGTGGTCCAGGGCCGCCTCGACGAGGTCCGGGCCGGTGTTCGGGAAGTCCGCTCGGACCAGCCAGCGGGCCAGCTCGGCCCGGGCCACCACCGCGTCGGCGTCCATGCCGACGGGCGTGCCACCGACGAGGGTGCCGGCCGGGTCGGCGGTCAGGTCCCGATCACCCTCGGCGATCGGCTCGACCTCACGCCACTCCTCCGAGCGGGTCGCGTGCTCGCCCTTGAGCATGCCCTGGATCTCGTGCTGCAACTCCTCGTCGAGCCGGGGGTTGTGCTTGGTGCTGCGTGCCGACACGCCGGCGAACTGGTCTCCGGTCTCGCTCACGATCGCCCTCCTGTGGGTCCGTTCGTCACTTCTCGTGCAGGGCGCCGGGCTTGTGCACCGCCGTCTTGCCGGTCTTGTCGCTCTCGACCTCGTACTGCGGTTCCTCGGGGCTGGCCTTGACCGTGCGACCCGAGGCCTCGGTCTCCTCCGTGATCTCGCGCTGGACGGTGCCCTCCACCTGGTTGCCGTGGCTGTTCCAGGTGACGTGGTCCCCCTTGCTGAACTCCTCGGCCATCTCGCTCCCCGGTCCTGGACGTTGTCCCCCTGCCCCTGCCCGTCCGGAGCCCCCGACACACATCACCCGTTCGGAGCGGCGGATCACCCGTGCGGGCACTGGCGTCCGCTGGTGCGTCACGTAGCGTTGCCGTCGACGGAACGGCTGGGACATCCCCCCTGATGGGTGCCGGTGAACCGATCACGCACAGTGATGTGCTCCCGTCCTCGATCGCCGGCCCGGTCGACTCCATTCCCCCGGGGTCGGCCGGGTCGGCCCGTTCTAGGCTGGTCGGCCGTGACAGCCCCCGACGCCACCCGCCCGGTCGACGTCCTCACGGTCGAGGCGATCGTCGACGTCACGCCGTCCGTGCGCCGGGTGGTGCTGACGGGCACGCCGGAGGCCGTGGCCGCCGCCGGGCCGACGATCTCGCTGCTCGTGCCGCGCGTGGACGACCCGGCGCCCCGCTGGCCGGCGGTGGCGAGGGACGGCCGGATCGTGTGGCCGACCGGGTCGCACGGGGTGAGCCTGCGCAGCTACACCGCCCGCCGGCAGGATCCCGGCCGCGCCGAGGTGGAGATCGACTTCGTGCTGCACGGGGACGGGCCGGCCGCGGCGTGGGCCGCCGCCGCCCGGCCGGGCTCGGTGGTGGCCGTCGCGGGCGGCGGGCCGCTGGGCGAGCGGCCGGCCGGCTGGCTGCTCCTGGCCGGCGACGAGACGGCGCTGCCGGCCATCACCCGCATCCTCGCCGAGGCACCGCCGGCCACCCGCGGCGTCGCGCTGGTGGAAGTGGCCGGGGCGGACGAGGAGCAGCCGCTCCCCGCGCCGGAGGGCGTGGCGATCCGCTGGCTGCACCGGAACGGCACTCCGCCCGGGGAGAGCACCCTGCTGGCCGACGCCGTCGCCGCCCTCGACCGGCCCGCGGCCGAGGACCTGTTCGCCTGGGTGGCCGCGGAGTCCGCCGCCGTCCGCACCGTGCGCGCCGACCTGCGCGGCCGGTGGGGGCTCGGGCGCGCGCAGCACCACGCGATCGGCTACTGGCGCCGCGGCCGGGCCATGTCGCCCACGGGCTGAGGCGTCCAGACTCCTCACAGGTGACCTCCAGGCTCGGCCCAGATCCCGGACCGACCCTGACACCATGACGACGGCTGCGCGTACGACGGGAGGTGCTGTGGCCGGCACGCGGAGCGGGGCGGCGGCACCCGAGGCCCGCCTCCTGGTGGTGGACGACGAACCGAACATCCGGGAGCTGCTCTCGGCGAGCCTGCGCTACGCCGGCTTCGAGGTGGCCACCGCCGCCGACGGGCAGCAGGCGCTGAGCATGGCCGCGAGCTTCCGGCCCGACCTGCTCGTCCTCGACGTGATGATGCCCGGGCTGGACGGCTTCGGCGTGGTCCGGCGGCTGCGCGAGAGCGGCCGGCACACGCCGGTGCTCTTCCTCACCGCCCGCGACGCGGCCGAGGACAAGGTCTCCGGCCTCACGCTGGGCGGCGACGACTACGTGACCAAGCCGTTCAGCCTCGACGAGGTGCTGGCCCGGATCCGGGCGGTGCTGCGGCGCAGCAACGGCCCGCAGCGCACGGTCGACGCGCCGCGGCTGTCCTTCGCCGACATCGAGCTCGACGAGGAGTCGCACGAGGTCATCAAGGCCGGCCAGGTCGTCAGCCTCTCGCCGACCGAGTTCAAGCTGCTGCGCTACCTCATGGCGAACGCGGGGCGGGTGCTGTCGAAGGCGCAGATCCTCGACCACGTGTGGAACTACGACTTCAACGGCGAGGCCAACGTCGTCGAGTCCTACATCTCCTACCTGCGCCGCAAGGTCGACACCACCGAGCCGCGGCTGCTGCACACCATCCGGGGCGTCGGCTACACGCTGCGGCTGCCGCGCGGCGCGTGAGCGGACAGGGGCGCGAGCACCGCCGCGAGCGCCGGCGAGCGAGGAGCAGAAGCGAACTGGGAGCACGGTGAGCGGGCCCTTGCTGCGCACGAGGGAGGGCAGCGGGCCGGGCCTGCCCCGCTTCCCCCTGCGGATCACCCTGGTGGCCCTGCTCGTCGCGCTGGTCACCCTCGCCCTGCTGGTGACCGGCCTCGCCGCCAGCCAGCTGTTGCACGGGTACCTGGAGGGGCAGCAGGACGACGAGCTCCGGCGGGTCCTGGCCCAGGCCGAGCGGTCGCCCGTGGTGCACGAGGCCTGCCTCGACGGGAAGAACCGGGACATCCCCAACACCTACTTCGTCGCCTGCCTCGCCCCGGACGCCGAGGAGCCCACCGTCGTCTTCGCGCCGCCGGGACCCTCCGGTTACCCCGAGGGGGTCGCCGAGGAGGCGCGCGACGCCGACGGCGACCCCGGCGCGGTGTGGTCCCAGCGCGGCGACTGGCGGATGATCGCCGACGACGTCGGGGGCGGGTACACGATCGTCGTCGCCAGCGACCTGGGCCGCGACGCGCGGGTGATCAGCCGGCTGGTCCGCATCGAGGTGTTCGTCGGCCTCATCGTGCTCGTCCTGCTCGGCGGCACCGGGTACCTGCTCGTGCGCAACAGCCTGCGGCCGCTCGCCGACGTCGAGCGCACCGCCCGCGCGATCGCCGCCGGCGACCTGTCGCAGCGCGTGCCGCCGGGCGACCAGCGGACCGAGGTCGGCCGGCTCACCAACGCGCTCAACGGCATGCTGGCCCGCATCGAGCACTCCTTCCGGGCGCAGCAGGCCTCCGAGGAGCAGGCCCGCGCCTCCGAGAGCCGCATGCGCCGGTTCGTCGCCGACGCCAGCCACGAGCTGCGCACGCCGCTGACCTCCATCCGCGGCTTCGCCGAGCTCTACCGGCAGGGCGCGGTGGGCAGTCCCGAGGAGACCCGCCGGCTCATGGAGCGGATCGAGTCCGAGGGCGCCCGGATGGGCCTGCTCGTGGAGGACCTGCTGCAACTGGCCCGCCTCGACCAGCAGCGCCCGCTCACCATCACCCCCGTGGACCTCGCCGAGGTGGCCGGGGACGCCGTCCACGACGCCCGTGCCGTGCAGCCCGACCGGCCGCTGACCCTGCACCTGGACGAGGCGCTCAGCGAGGTGCCGGTCGTGCTGGGCGACGAGGCCCGGCTGCGCCAGGTGGTCGGCAACCTGGTCACCAACGCCCTGGTGCACACCCCGCCGACCGCCGCGATCACCGTCCGCATCTCCGACGAGCCGCCGGCCGGCGCCGACAACGAGGACGGCGGCGTCGTCGTCCTCCAGGTCGCCGACGAGGGGCCCGGCATGGCGCCGGCGGACGCCGCCCGCGTCTTCGAGCGGTTCTACCGCGTCGACGCCTCCCGGTCGCGCGCCGAGGGCGGCACCGGCCTGGGGCTGGCCATCGTGTCCGCGCTGGTCGCCGCGCACGGCGGCACGGTGCACCTGGACACCGCGCCCGGCCTCGGCGCGACGTTCACCGTGCGGCTGCCCCGGTCGGGGCCGGCCCCGGAGGGCTCAGCACCGGCCGACGGGGCGCCGGGCGACGCGGCGCCGGCCGACGGGGCGGGCGCCTGAGCGGACCGGCTCCTCGCTACGGTCCGGGCGTGCACACCGACTCCGGCGCCCCGGCCCGTCCCGACGTCGAGGTCGCCGCGGCGGCCGCCCGCGCGGCGGCCGATGCCCTCCTGCAGCTGCGCGCCGAGGGGCGGCTCACCGGCCGGCCCCTCGGCGACGCTGGGGACGCCGCAGCGCAGGCCGCCATCAGCGGGCTGCTGGCCGCCTCCCGGCCGGCGGACGCCGTGTTCAGCGAGGAGGCGGTGGATGACCCGGTCCGCCTCTCCGCCGACCGGGTGTGGATCGTCGACCCGCTCGACGGGACGCGCGAGTACGGCGAGGGCCGGCCGGACTGGGCGGTGCACGTGGCGCTGTGGTCCGGCGGCGAGCTGAGCGCGGCCGCCGTCGCCCTGCCCGGGGTCGGCGAGTTGCTGGTCACCGACCCGCCCCCGGCGCTCCCCTCCCCCGGCGGCGGCCGGCTGCGGATCGCGGTGAGCCGCACCCGGCCCCCCGCGGTCGCCGGCACGGCCGCGGCCGCCCTGGACGCGGAGCTGGTCCCGATGGGCTCGGCCGGGTTCAAGGTGACCGCGGTGGTCCGCGGCGAGGTCGACGCCTACGTGCACGCCGGCGGGATGTACCAGTGGGACTCGGCCGCGCCGGTCGCCGTGGCGCAGGCGGCCGGGCTGACCGCGCTCCGGCTCGACGGGTCGCCGCTGCGCTACAACGGCCCGGACCCGTCCCTGCCCGACCTGCTGGTCTGTCGCCCCGAGCTCGCCGCGCGGCTGCTGGACGCCCTCCGTCCGGGGCAGTGAGTGCGGGGTCACACGCTCCGGCGCGCGGCCATGGCGGACACTGGGGCGGAATTCCTCCCGCACCGGTGCAGTTGGTGCTGGTTCGAGCCATGTCCCGCGACGCCGCTGTCCCCGACGACCGGAGCCCCCGCACGTGACGACCCCCGACTACCGGCTGTCCCAGCTGGAGACGCTCGAGGCCGAGTCCATCCACGTGATCCGTGAGGTGGCCGCCGAACTGGAGCGACCGGTCCTGCTGTTCTCCGGCGGCAAGGACTCCATCGTGATGCTGGAGCTGGCCCGCAAGGCCTTCGCGCCGGCCCGCATCCCCTTCCCGGTCATGCACGTCGACACCGGGTTGAACTTCCCCGACGTCCTGGAGTTCCGCGACAAGCGGGTCGCCGAGCTCGGCGTCGAGCTGATCGTCGCCTCGGTGCCCGACGCCATCGCCCGCGGGCTGGTCAAGGAGGAGCCCAACGGCTCCCGCAACCGCATCCAGACGCCGGTCCTGCTCGACGCGGTCGAGGAGCACGGGTTCACCGCGCTGTTCGGCGGCGCCCGGCGCGACGAGGACAAGGCGCGCGCCAAGGAGCGGCTGTTCTCCTTCCGCGACGAGTTCGGCCAGTGGGACCCGAAGAACCAGCGGCCCGAGCTGTGGGACATCTACAACGGCCGCATCCACCTGGGCGAGTCGATCCGGGTGTTCCCGCTGTCCAACTGGACCGAGCTCGACATCTGGCAGTACATCGCCCGCGAGCAGATCGCCATCCCGCCGCTGTACCTGGCGCAGGAGCGCGAGGTCGTCGAACGCCAGGGGATGCTGTACGCGGTCAACGAGTTCATCCGGCCCCGCGACGGTGAGCAGCCGTTCCGCGCCACCGTCCGCTACCGCACCGTGGGTGACGCCAACCTGACCGCGGCGGTGCTGTCGGAGGCGACCACCGTCGAGGAGGTCATCGCGGAGGTCGCGGTGACCCGGATGACCGAGCGCGGCGCGACCCGCGGGGACGACAAGGTCAGCGACGCCGCCATGGAGGACCGGAAGAAGGAGGGCTACTTCTGATGGCTCCCGTGGAGAACCCGACCACCGCCGCCCAGCCCGGCGTCCACCCCACCACCGCCGCCCAGCCCGGCGTCCACCCCACCACCGCCGCCCACCCCATCGACGTCCACTCGCCGGTCGCCGAGCACGCCGCCGAGATCGCCACCGCGCGCAAGGACATCCTGCGGATCGCCACCGCCGGGTCGGTGGACGACGGCAAGAGCACGCTGATCGGGCGGCTGCTCTACGACAGCAAGGCGATCTTCGAGGACCAGTACGAGGCCGTCGCCCGCGCCAGCAAGGGCGACTACGTCGACCTGGCGCTGCTCACCGACGGCCTGCGCGCCGAGCGCGAGCAGGGCATCACCATCGACGTCGCCTACCGCTACTTCTCCACGCCACGGCGCACGTTCATCCTGGCCGACACCCCCGGCCACGTGCAGTACACCCGGAACATGGTCACCGGCGCCTCCACCGCCGACCTGGCGATCGTGCTGGTCGACGCCCGCAAGGGGATGGTCGAGCAGAGCCGCCGGCACGCCTTCCTCGCCTCGCTGCTGCGGGTGCCGCACCTGGTCGTCGCGGTCAACAAGATGGACCTCGTCGACTGGTCCGAGGACACCTACGAGGCGATCCGCGACGAGTTCAGCGCCTTCGCCGCCAAGCTGTCCGTGCCGGACCTGACCGTCATCCCGATCTCGGCGCTGCACGGCGACAACGTGGTGAAGCACTCGACCAACACGCCCTGGTACGAGGGGCCGACGCTGATCCACCACCTCGAGCACGTGCACGTGGCCAGCGACCGCAACCTGACCGACGCCCGCTTCCCGGTGCAGTACGTCATCCGCCCGCAGTCCGACGCGCACCACGACTACCGCGGCTACGCGGGCACGGTGGCCAGCGGGACCTTCCGGGTCGGGGACGAGGTGCAGGTGCTGCCCAGCGGCCTGGCGACGACGGTGGCCGCCATCGACGGCCCGCGCGGCGCGGTCGACGAGGCCTTCCCGCCCATGTCGGTGACGATCCGGCTCTCCGACGACCTCGACGTCTCCCGGGGCGACCTGATCTGCCGGCCGCACAACGCCCCGCAGGTCGTACAGGACCTCGACGCGCTCGTCTGCTGGATGTCCGACGAGCCGCTGCGCCCGCGGCAGCGGATCGCGGTCAAGCACACGACGCGCACCGTCCGGGCCATGGTCAAGGAGCTGGCCTACCGGCTGGACGTGAACACCCTGCACCGCGACCGCGAGGCCACCGAGCTCGGGCTCAACGACATCGGCCGGGTGCGGCTGCGCACCACCCAGCCGCTGTTCGTCGACGACTACGGCCGCAACCGGGTGACCGGGCGGTTCATCCTGGTCGACGAGGCCACCAACGCCACCGTCGGCGCCGGGATGCTGACCCCCGCCGGCTGAGATCGACGCCGCCGGGTCCTCGCGGATCCCGGCGGCGTCCGGCTCCCTGCAGGGTCCCGCCGCGAGCTTGCGAGCGGTGGGGGGCAGGGGGTCCTCTCTCAGGCGGCGGCTGCGGCTCCGCCGGCGGCCTTCTCCAGCGCCCGGCGGGTGAGCAGCCGGGCGAGGTGGCGGCGGTACTCCTGGTCGGCGTGCATGTCAGCGCCCGGCGAGGTGCCCTCGTCGGCCAGCGCCGCGGCCTCCTCGATGGAGCCGCCCCGCGCGAGGGCCTCCTCCGTGGCGGTGGCCCGCACGACCGTCCCGGCCATGTTGGCCAGCGCCACCCGCCCGTCGACCGCGGCGGCCGCCACGATCGGCCAGTCGTTGGCGCGGCGGGTGAACTTCTCGTAGGCCCAGCCGGCGGACCCGGTTCGCGGCACCCGGATCTCGACGATCACCTCGTCCTCGGCCAGCGCGGTCTCGAAGAAGCCCAGCCAGAACTCGGTGAGCGGGATGCTGCGCCGCCCCTCCGGCCCCTGGGCGACGACGGTGCCGCCCAGGGCCAGCAGCGCGGTCGGCAGGTCGGACGCCGGGTCGCTGTGCGCGACCGTGCCGCCGATCGTGCCGCGGTGACGGACCTGCGGGTCGCCGACCTGGCTGGCGACGTACGGCAGGATCGGCACCTCGGCCCCCGCGACGGCGTCCTTCTCCAGCTCGTGGTGCCGGGTGCCCGCACCGATGGCGACCTCGTCGCCCTCGACCCGGACGTAGGACATCCCGGGGATCCGGCTGATGTCGACCACCACGGCGGGCATGGCCAGCCGGAGCTTCATGATCGGCAGCAGCGAGTGCCCACCGGCCATGATCTTGGCGTCGTCCCCGTGCTCGACGAGGGCGGCGATCGCCTCCTCGACCGACGCGGGCCGGACGAACTCGAACGGCCCGGGGATCATGCCCACTCCTCGCTGGCGCTCGTCGGGTGCATGACCCGGGATGCTGTGCCCATTGATGCCCTCGCGAGCTCGGTCATCGCGCGACCTCCTGCGACTGCGGCACCTGACCGGCGGCCGGGCCGGCCTTGGCGGCGGACTGCACCGCCCGGACGATGTTGTGGTAGCCGGTGCAGCGGCAGAGGTTGCCCTCCAGCCCCTCCCGGACCTCCCGGTCACTGGGGTCGGGGTTGTCGGCCAGCACGCCGATCGCGGCCATCACCATGCCCGGCGTGCAGAACCCGCACTGCAGGCCGTGCTCCTCGCGGAACGCCTTCTGCATCGGGTGCAGCTCGCCGTCCGGACCGGCCAGGCCCTCCAGGGTCGTCACCTGCGCGCCCTCGGCCTGCGCCGCCAGCACGGTGCAGGACTTGACGGTCAGGCCGTCGACGACGACGGTGCACGCCCCGCACGAGGTGGTGTCACAGCCGATGTTCGTGGCCTTCAACCCGCAGACGTCGCGCAGGTGGTGCGCCAGCAGCAGGCGGGGCTCCACCTCGTCCGTGCGCTGCTGGCCGTTGACGGTCATCGAGACCTTCATGCGTTGCTGCCTCCCTGCTGGGCCTGCTGGATGGCCCGCCACACCTTCATCGGGGTGGTGGGCATGTCGATGTGCCGGACGCCGAGGTGCGAGACCGCGTCGATGACGGCGTTGTGGACGGCCGGGGTGGAGCCGATCGTGCCTGCCTCGCCGATGCCCTTGGCCCCCAGGGGGTTGATCGGCGTCGGCGTGGCCATGTCGACGAGCTCGAAGCTGGGCAGCTCGGTCGCGGAGACGAACGGGTAGTCGGCCAGGGTCGAGGTCTGCGGGTTGCCGTCGGCGTCGTAGAGGACCTCCTCCAGCAGCGCCTGCGCGACCCCCTGCGCGAAGCCGCCGTGGCGCTGCCCCTCGGCCAGCAGCGGGTTGACGATGATGCCGGCGTCGTCGACCGCCACCAGTCGCTGCAGCTCGGCCTTGCCCGACTCGGTGTCGACCTCGACGACGGCGACGTGGGCGCCGAACGGGAAGGTCGGCGCCGCCGCCTCGAACCGGGTCTGCACGATCAGCGGCTCGTTCTCGGCGAGCTGGGCGAAGGTGATGCCCGCACCCGGGGTGCCGCGGACCGAGAGACCGGCGGAGGTGAGGTCGACCTCGAGGTCGGCCGGATCGGCCTCCAGCTGCTCGGCGGCCCGCTGCTTGGCCAGCTCGACGAGCTCGGTGGCCGCCTGGTGCACGGCCGCGCCGCCCTGCTGGAGGCTGCGCGAGCCCATCGTGCCGCCGCCGCGCGGGATGCGGTCGGTGTCGCCGTGCAGGACGGTGATCTTCTCGACCGGGATGCCCAGCTGGTCGCTGGCCAGCATCGCCCAGGCCGTGGCGTGGCCCTGGCCGTGCGGCGAGGTGCCGGTGAGCACCGTCGCCGTCCCGTCCGGGTGCACCTCCAGCTCTGCGGACTCCGCAGCGCCCAGGCCGGTGTCGGCGCCGGTGATCTCGACGTAGGTCGACAGCCCGATGCCCAGCTGGCGGACGTCGCCGCGCTCCCGGCGGCGGGCCTGCTCGGCGCGCAGCTCCCCGTAGCCGGCGGCCTCCAGCGCCTTCTCGAGTGCCGCCTCGTACTCACCGGAGTCGTAGGTCGCCCCCGACGGCGTGGTGTGCGGCTCGGAGAAGGACGGGACGAGGTTCTTGCGACGCACCTCGGCCGGGTCCATCCCGATCTCGGTGGCGAACATGTCGACGGCCCGCTCCACGGCGGCGGTGGCCTCCGGGCGGCCGGCGCCGCGGTAGGCCCCGATCGAGGTGGCGTTGTTGACCAGCACCCGCGCCGACGCGTGCACCTTCGGGAAGGCGTACGTCGCCGAGGCCATCAGCATGGTGAGCGTCGGGAGGATGACCCCGACCCGCGGGTAGCCGCCGGCCTCCTGGTCGACGTGGATGGCGTAGGCCTCGATGGTGCCGTCGCGGCGGCCGCCGATGGTGACCACCTGGTCCTGGCCGCGGCCCTGCAGCATGCCGAGCAGGTTCTCCGACCGGTTCTCCGTCCACCGGACCGGGCGGCCCACCCGCTGGGCCATCCACGCGACGAACGCGTACTCCGGGTCGGCGCCGATCTTCGCGCCGAAGCCGCCGCCGACGTCCGGGGTGATCAGGTGGACCTGCGCGGGGTCGGCCCCCAGCCACCCGGCGATCTCACCCTTGGCCTGTTGGGCGCCCTGGTTGGTGCACCAGATGGTCACCCGGCCGTCCTCGCCCCACGCCGCGGCCGCGGCCCGGGTCTCCAGGGGCACGGGCGCCACCCGCTGGTTGCGCATGGCCTGCCGGACGACCACCTCGCAGCCGGCGAAGAAGTCCTCCGGCGGCGGCCCGCCGAACTCGGCCGCGACGTTGGTCCCGGCCTCCTCGAACAGCAGCACGTCGTTCCGGGCCGCGTCGGCGGTGGTGACGACGGCGGGCAGCGGGTCGATGTCCACCGCGACCAGCTCCGCGGCGTCCTCGCCCTGGTACCGCTCCTCGGTGAGCACCACGGCGACGATGTCGCCGACGAAGCGCACCTTGTCCGTGGCCAGCCACGGCCGGTGCATGGCCGGCGGCACCATCGGCAGGCCGGCCGGGATGGGGGTCAGGTCCGTGCACTCCTGGGCCGTGTAGACGGCGACGACCCCGGGCGCCTCGCGGGCGGCGGAGGCGTCGACCGAGAGCACGCGGCCGTGGGCGACCGTGGAGCGGACGAAGGTGGCGTGCAGCGCACCGGCGAGCCGGTCGTCGACCAGGTCGTCGGTGTAGGTCGCACCACGCGTGAGGAACAGCGGGTCCTCCGTGCGGACCACGCGGGTACCGAGGATGCTCATGCGCTCACTTTCCGTCGGGCGAGAGACCGCGGTCACTATCCATGACCGGCGGCGGGTCCGCCAACCCCCTACCGGCCTGCGGAAACGGACACACGGGCAGCATCGCGGACAACCGTCCGGGGATCAGCGCAGCGTCACCGGGACGCGCGCGAACCCCCGCAGCGTATGCAGGTCGCGGCGGACCGGCCGGCCGGCCACCCGGAGGTCGGGGAAGCGCTCGGTCAGCGCCCGCAGCCCCACCACGCCCTCCAGCCGGGCCAGGCCGGCCCCGACGCAGTAGTGGATGCCGGCGGAGAACGCGAGGTGGTCGCGCGCGTTGCCCCGGGTCACGTCGAAGCGGGCCGGGTCCGAGAAGACGCCGGGGTCCCGGTTGGCCGCCCCCAGCAGCAGGGTGACCCGCGAGCCGGCCGCGAGCGGCTGCCCGGCCAGCACGGTGTCGGTCCGCACGGTGCGGCCGGTGATCTGGACCGGGCTGTCGTGCCGCAGCACCTCCTCGACGGCGAGCGGCCAGCCGGCGGGGTCGGCCGCGAGCGCGCGCCACTGGTCGGGGTGGCGGTCGAGCAGGACGACCGCGTTGCCCAGGAGGTTCACCGTCGTCTCGAAGCCGGCGCCGAGCAGCAGCATCACCGTCGCGTGCAGCTCGCGGTCGGTCAGGGCGTCCTCGCCGGTCCCCGTCACGAGCCGGCTGACCAGGTCCTCCCCCGGCTCGCGGCGCAGCCGGGCGAAGTGCTCGCGGAGGAACCCGTGCAGCGCCCGCAGGGCGCGGTCGGCCGCCAGGGACCGGCGGAACGGCAGGCCGGGGTCCAGCGTGGCCGCCGCGGCCGCGCCCCAGCGCAGGAAGTCCTCCTGGCGGTCCCAGGGGACCCCGAGCAGGTCGGCGATGACCCGCACCGGCAGGGGCTCGGCGTAGGCCGCGACGAGGTCCACGACCTCACCGCCGCGGGCGCGGCGGGCCAGGTCGTCGAGGAGCGCCTCCGCGGTGCGCTGCACCACCGGCTCGGCCGCGGCCATCGCCCGCGGTGTGAACGACCGGCTGACCAGCCGCCGGTAGCGGGTGTGGTCGGGCGGGTCGACGACGAGCATGGACGGCGGCTCGGCCACCCCGGTCGCTGCCGGGTCGTCGCCGAACTCCAGCAGCCGGCGCAGCGGTCGCGGCGCGGTCGACCAGTCGAAGCCGACCCCGAAGCGCTCCGACCGCAGGAGCTCGGAGGCGGCAGCGTGCGAGGTGGTGACCGGGCCGAGGGCACTCGGGACCAGCGGTCCGCGGGCGCGCAGCTGCTCGTGCACGGCGTGCGGCTCCTCGCGCAGCCCGGGGTCCCGGAGCAGCCGGGCCAGCGGGTCGCCGCGCGCAGCGGCACGGCGGAGCAGGACGGCGGGCACCCCGTGCCGCACCGCCCAGCGGGCCACCGCGCGCGCCGGCCCGAGTCCGACCGACGGAGAGGTCCGGCGCACCCGCGCGCCGGCCGGCGAGAACACCCTCGCCCCCCGTCCGCGGATCAGGCGTTCGGATCCGGCGCCGCGCCCGGGTCGCCGTCCCAGTCCTTGCCGGCGACGTCGGCGTTCTCGGAGGCGCTGTCGGTCTGCTCGGCGACGGTGCGCACCATCTCCTCGTCGGACAGGCCCTCGCCCGCGTTCTCCGTGTGGCCGGTCGGCTCGCTCATCTCGCGCTCCTCGGTCGTCGTCAGGGTCGCTCCGCCCGTCCCCGGGAGCCGCTGTCGGCAAACTCCCGGACCACGCCCGCGAGGTCGAACCAGACCCGCTTCCCGCCCGGGTGGTCCTCGACGCCCCACCGCTCGGCGATCGAGTCGACCAGCCGCAGGCCGCGTCCGCGCGCGCCCGTGGACCGCAGCTCGCGCACGACCGGCCGCTCCGCGCTGCCGTCGACGACCGCGATCCGCAGTCGCGGGCCGGCGAGGGCGAGCTCCAGCGTGAAGGGGGCCTCGCCTCCGACGTGGTGGACGACGTTCGCGACGAGCTCGGCGACGAGGGATGCGGCGTCCTCGACGTCGTGCGGCGCCCCCCACGAGCGCAGCAGCTCGCGCACCAGGCGGCGCGCGACCGGCAGGCTGCGGAGCGTGGGGGCGAAGTCGTAGGACTCGCTGCGAAGGGACATCCGGGGCCCCGCCTCCGTGGGATCTGTGGTGACCGGGACGACGTACTCCGATCACGCACTGTTTCGTGGTGCACGACACAACCACACTGGGTCGATGGTGACAACGCCCCTTGTCGCCGCCCTCCACCAGAGGACACGGCCCCTTGCGCGCAACCCCTCACGCGCCGGATAGTGACCAACACGATTGCCCACTACCCAGTGGGGTCCATCCACCGCGGAGGCACCAGTGACGACCGAGCTCGCCGAGCGGGATCCGTCCCCCGCTGACGTCCCGGACCCGGCCGTCCAGGCGCTCAGCGACCTGCTCGCCGTCCTCGACACCTGCATCGACGAGCTGGACTCCGCCCGCAGCCGCGCCCGGACGCTCCTGGCCGCGCGCCGGACCGGTGAGCCGTGGCTGGCCATCGTGACGGAGGAGTCCCGCCCGCTGGTGGTGGAACAGATCAGCACGGTCATGGCCGCCCTCGCCACGGCCGGCGGCGCCTGGCGCCGCGAGCAGGCCCACGCGCTGCAGTCGGAGCAGGTGAGCATCAACCGCATCGCGGCGCTGTTCGGGGTGACCCGCCAGCGCACCCCGGCCCTGCGGCGGGAGCGGGCCCAGTCCCACGCCTGCCCCGATCCGCCGTCGGTCCCCGCGGGGGACCGACGGCCCACCACCGACGGTTCTCGCGACAACCGACGGCCCACCACCGACGGTTCTCGCGACAACCGACGGTCTACCGACGGTCTCCACGGGGTCAGCGGTAGGGGATCGCGGTGTACTTGGTGTCCAGGAACTCGCGGATGCCCTCGCTGGCGCCCTCGCGGCCGATCCCGGACTGCTTGACCCCGCCGAACGGAGCGGCCGGATCGGACACCACGCCGCGGTTGAGCCCCACCATCCCCGCCCGCAGCCGGCGCGACACCGACAGGCCCCGGTCGAGGTCGCGCGTGTACAGGTAGGCGATCAGGCCGTGCTCGCTGTCGTTGGCCAGCGCGACCGCCTCCTCGACGGAGGAGAACCGGACGAGGGGGGCCACCGGCCCGAAGACCTCGGTGCGCAGGATCGCCGCGTCGGGCTTGACGTCGGCCAGCACGGTCGCGCGGTAGTGGTAGCCGGGCAGGCCGCCGTCGTCCCCGCCGGCGGTGACCGAGGCACCGGCGGCCACGGCCTCCTCGACCAGGCCGGCCACCTTGTCCCGCGTCGCGGCGTTCACCAGCGGACCCAGCTCGACCTCCTCGTCCAGGCCGTTGCCGATCCGGACGTCGGCCATCCGCGCCGACACCGCGGACACGAAGTCGTCGGCGATCGGGTCGGCGACGTAGACACGGTTGGCGGCGGTGCACGCCGATCCGCCGTTGCGCAGCTTGGCCACCATCAGGCCCTCGACGGCGTCGTCCAGGTCGGCGTCCTCGAGGACGACGAACGGGGCGTTGCCACCCAGCTCCATCGACGTCCGGACGACGTTGTCGGCCGCGGCCGCCAGCAGGACGCGGCCGACCTCGGTGGACCCGGTGAACGACAGGGCACGGACCCGCGGGTCGTGCAGCGCGTGGTGGACCAGCGGGCCGGACCGGCGGGTGCACACCACGTTGAGCACGCCGCGGGGCAGGCCGGCGCGCTCCAGCAGGTCGACCAGAGCGAGGGCGGTGAGCGGCGTCTCGGCGGCCGGCTTGAGGACGGCGGTGCAGCCCGCCGCGAGCGCGGGGGCGATCTTGCGGGTCGCCATCGCCGCCGGGTAGTTCCACGGGGTCACCAGCAGGGCCACGCCCACCGGCTCCTCGGTGACCATGATCCAGTTCTGCCCGTTCGGCGAGCGGCGCATGTCGCCCGGGACGCGGACGGCCTCCTCGGCGAACCAGCGGAAGAACTCCGCCGCGTAGGTGACCTCGCTGCGGGCGTCGCGCAGCGCCTTGCCGTTCTCCCGCACGATCAGCCGGGCGAGTTCATCCGCCTCGGCGGTCATCAGCTCCCAGGCGCGCCGCAGGACCTCGCTGCGTGCCCGCGGCGGGAGGTCGGCCCACGGCTGCTGAGCGCGCTCGGCGGCGTCGATGGCGGCGTCCACATCGGCGATGCCGGCGTCGGCCACCGAGCCGACGACCTCGAGGGTGGCGGGGTCCACCACCGGGATCGGGTCGGACGGGACCGCCGGCTCGCGCCAGGAGCCGTCGACGTACAGGCCGGTTCGCATCGGGACTCCCGGGGTCAGAGGTTGCGCTTGACGTCGGTGAGGCTGTCGACCACCCGGCCCGGGTGCTCCTCGGCCTCGAGCAGGGCCACGAGGTCGCGGGCGAGCACGAGGTCCTGCTCGGGCGAGCCGATGGACTTGTAGACGGTCGTGCCGCCCGGGTCGCGCGGGCCGGCCAGGTAGTCGCCGAGCAGCCGCACCCGGGAGGGGTCCAGGCCGCGGTCGAGCGCCTCGATCGCGTCCCCCGACTCCTCGAGGACGTCGGGGGTGTCGATCACCAGGCAGTCGGCCTTGGCCAGCACGTCGCCGTCGAGCTCCCGCTGGTCGGGCATCGTGCTGCCGATCGAGAGCACCAGGGGCACGTCGGCGAGGTCGGCCGGCCCGGCGACCACCCGGCCGCCGGAGGCGGTGGCGAGGTAGGCGATGTCGGCGCCGGACGCGGACTCCGCCGCGGTCGCCACCGGCGCGACCGGGACGCCGAGCTCGGCCGACAGGCGCTCGGCGAACCCGCGGCGGTTGGCCTCGCTGCGGCTGCTGACCCGGGCCGCCCCGACCGGCAGCGCCGAGCACAGGGCCCGGAGGCCGGCCTCCGCCTCGGCACCCGACCCGATCACGCCGACGGTGAGCGGGCCCCGGGCGTCGGTGGTGGACGCCGCGGCCGCCGCCGTCGCCGCCGCCGCGGTCCGCAGCGTGGTGATCAGCGCGGCGTCGACGATGCCGAGCGGCCGGCCGTCGTCGGTGGCGAACAGGTGGATCGCGTAGCGCAGCCGGCCGCCGGGCGAGTAGTGGAACTCCTTGTAGCCGAACACCCCGATCTCGGGCAGGGCGGCGCCGAGCACGCGCATCCAGCCGCCGGGCAGCCGGAGGTTCATCCGGCGGATGTCCGCCTCCGGGTCCCGGCGGACCCGGGCGGCGGTGCGCGCCGCCTCGAGCGCGAGCTCCGGCCGCCCGAACCGCTGCACCTCGGCGGCGGTGACGACCCGGACCCGCGTGTCGTCGGTCTCGATCACTTGACGTGCCGCCCGCGGAAGAACTCGGTGTCCGGCTCGTCGGTGACCGCCAGCCCGCTGGCCACGGCGGCGCTGCGCAGCGTCTGCATCTGCCGGTCGGTGAGCCGCATGTGCGGCGGGCGCACCACGCCGCCGTTGAAGCCCTGCAGCCAGCCCTGGTACTTCCACAGCATCCGGTGCACGAACACGGTGCCGGCGTTGGCCTCCTTCATGAGGGCGCCGGTCGCCTTGCGGGCCGGGTGCAGCCGCCAGTAGAGGTCCATGGCCTCGTCGTAGCGGGCCGGGTCCTGCAGCAGCGCGAAGTACCGCGGGACCTCGGCGCCGAAGTACTCGTAGTTGGACGTGCCCATCCACGGCATCCCGTAGGTGCTGGTCCAGGCCGGGGAGTTCATCTCCAGCGGATCGGCCACGACGACGCGGCCGGCGAACCGGCGGAACACCTCGGCGATCCCCGCGACGCCCGGCTCGCCGACCTCGTTCTTGATGCCGACGACGTTGGGGGCGGTCTCCACCAGCTCCTCGAGCCAGGGGACGGCGAAGCCCGTCGGGTGCAGCCGCTCGAAGTTCCACAGCCCCATCGCGAACACGACCAGGCCCATGTCGCTGGCCTGCGCCAGGGTCCGGGTGTACTCGACGACCTCCGCGCCGCTCTGCGGGTAGAAGCCCAGCGGGTAGGAGGGCAGGACCAGGTCGACGCCGGCCCGCGCCGCGTACCGGACGATCTCGACGTTCTCTTCGAGGGTGCCCGCGGCGGCCTGGATCACGGTCACCATGCCCCCGGCCTCGGCGACCGAGACGTCGATGAAGCGCCGCAGCTCCTCGGGCGTGGTGCCGCACTCGGCGACGATGAGGAAGCCGCTGAAGCCCAGCTCACGCTCCCGCTGGATGTCGTGGGCGATGGCCTCCTCGTCGAGGCCGGACAGGTCCTGGGTGAAGGAGGGCATCACGCAACCGGTGACACCCCGCAGGTTCTCCAGGGCCCAGGCCCGTGCCTCACCTGCCGCGAACTTGGCCATGGCGGCTCGCTCTCTCTCGTCGTCGGTGGATGTCGTGGGGTGCGGGATGTCGGGGGTCAGGCCTCGAGGACCCGGATGGCGGCCACCGGGCAGGCGGTGATCGCCTCCTGCACCGCCGCCCGGTGCTCCTCGCCGACCAGCCCGTCGCCGCGGGCGGTGGCGTAGCCGAAGTCGTCGAGCTCGAAGAGGTCGGGCGCGGTCTCGGCGCACAGCCCGTAGGCGTCGCACTTGGTGGAGTCGACCTGGATCTTCACGGCGCGGGTCCTCTCGGCGGTCGGGTCAGGGGGTGGGCACCCGGAAGCGGGTGTCCGGGTCGGCGCGCCGGGCGGCCGCGGCGCAGGGCTCGCAGGGGGCGACCGCGTGCCGCGCGACGTCGTCGGCGAACTGGGTGAGCAGGGTCCGCACCAGGCAGGCCGCGCCGTCGAGGGTCGCGCAGGAGCCGCGGCCGGGGAGCGTGTGCGACCAGCGCTCGAGCCGGGCGACGTCCTCGGACTCGGCCCGGCCCGTCCCGATGCGGAGCAGGGCCTGGTGCATGGCCGCGGTGCCCTTGAAGCAGGAGCCGCACTGGTGGGCGTTCTCCCGGTCGAAGAACGCCATGACGTCGGTGGCGACGTCCACCGGGCACGCGCCGGGCAGCACGAGGAACGACCCGCACCCGACGCCGGACCCCAGCCGGCGGAAGCCGTCGAAGTCCAGCGGCGCGTCGAGGGCCCCCTCGGGCAGGAAGCCGGAGAAGAACCCGCCGGCGAGGACGGGGGCGCCCGCGGGGACCGCCAGGCCCAGCGTCCGGTCGACGGCGTCCCGCAGCCGGGTGCCCACCGGCACCTCGGTCAGAACCGCGCGCTCGGGGCCGAGCAGGGTGAGCAGGAGCTGGTCGGGTCCGGGGTCGCGGCCGAGGGCGGCCGCCGTCCAGAGCCGGCCGGCGCGGGCCAGCGTCTCGACGTTCATCACCGCCGTGGGCCGCCCCCCGACGCCCGCCTCGAACGGGCGGGGCGGCTTCTGGGTGGGCAGGGCGGGCCCGCCGTCGAGCGCGCGGACGACCGCGGTCTCCTCGCCGCTGACGTAGCCCCGCGGCGCCAGGAACACCTCGACGTCGCCGAGGCCGCGCTCGGCCAGCGCCTCCTCCACCCGGCGGCGGGACCCGGGGTCGGAGACGTAGACGACGGCCACCTCGGCGTCGAGCGCCCGCCGGACGACGTCCAGGCCCTCGAGCACGGCGTGCGGCCGGTGCCGCAGCAGGTACCGGTCCTTGCAGCTGGCCGGCTCGCCCTCCTCGCCGTTGGCGACGACGGCCACCGGTCCCCCGGACCGGCGCTCGGCGACCGCCGCGACCTTGCGCCACGCCGGGAACCCCGCGCCGCCGCGGCCGCGCAGGTCCGCCGACCGCAGCACCTCGACGAGGGCGGCGGCATCCGGCGCCGGCACGGCCGGGGAGGACGCGCGGAACGCCGCGAGGGACTCCGACACGGAGCCGGACGGGAGGAGCAGGCCGGGGAGCTCGCCGGGGACGACCTCCGGCACGGCATGGCCGGGGTGCGGCGCGACCTGGACGGTGTCAGGCAACGGACAGCCCGCCGTCCGGCCGCAGGACGGCGCCGGTCAGCCCCCGGCTCTGGCCGGTGAGCAGGTACAGGTAGTGGCCCACGAGGTCCTCGGGGCTGAGCACGGTGCCGAGGGGGTTGAGCGACCGGATCTGCCGGACGACGGCGTCGACGTCGCCGTAGACCTTCTGCTCGCCGCTCTCCGGCGTGAGGCTGCTCAGGCCGGTCGGCACGCCGCCGGGCGCCACCGCGTTGACCCGCACGCGCGGGGCGAGCTGGGCGGCCAGGGACCGCACCACCCCGAGAGCCGCGTGCTTGGACGCCGCGTAGGCCAGGCCCGCGCCGTTGCCGGACACCACGTACGACGCGTCGGACAGGGTGAAGACCATCGTGCCGCCGGCCTGCGCGACCGCCTCCGCGGCGGCGCACGCGCCCACCATGTAGCCGACGACGTTGACGTCGAGCACCCGCCGGCCGAGGTCGCGGACCTGGGTGGGCGTCAGGTCGGTGACCGCGGCGCCGCCGTCGTGGACGCCGGCGTTGCCGATGAAGGCGTCCAGCCGGCCGAACTCGCGCAGCGCCAGCGCCACCGCGGACTCGTTGGCCTCGGGGTCGGTGACGTCGCCGCGGACCCGCAGCAGCCGCCCCGGACCGTCGTCCTCCGCGCCCTCGCCGGTGCCGTCGGTGCGGTCGAGGTCGACGACGGAGCAGCCGAGCCGCCGCAGCGCCCGGGAGAGCGCCAGGCCGATCCCCGAGGCCCCACCGGTGAGGACGACGGCCCGCCCGTCGAGCTCCGACTGCTGCACGAGCGCCCCTTCCGCGGCCGCGAGACCATGGCCAACCCTGCACTGGGTGGATACGATGATCGCAATGTGGATGTGATGTTCGTGCGCGCGTCTCGCGATGTCAAGGGACGCCGGAGCCGGCGGGAGGTCCCCGGGTGCAGCTGCGCAGCGTCGACCTGAACCTGCTCGTCGCCCTCGACGCGCTGCTCGCCGAGCGCAGCGTCACCGCGGCCGCCGAGGCGCTGTCGGTCGGCCAGCCGGCCATGAGCGCCACCCTCGGCCGGCTGCGCAAGCTGTTCGACGACCCCCTGCTGGTCAAGGTGGGCAACGAGCTGCAGCCGACCCCGCTGGCCGAGGCG
Source organism: Geodermatophilus sp. CPCC 206100 (assembly GCF_048569675.1). Lineage (NCBI taxonomy): Bacteria > Bacillati > Actinomycetota > Actinomycetes > Geodermatophilales > Geodermatophilaceae > Geodermatophilus > Geodermatophilus sp. CPCC 206100. Next base: position 58,498 of record NZ_JAQISV010000037.1, on the reverse strand, counting down.
CTGCGCCGGCCGGTGCGCGACGTCCTGGACCAGGTACAGGCCGTCCTGTCCGTGCGCGGCACCTTCGACCCGGCGACGGCGTCCCGCACGTTCACGGTGGTCGCCAGCGACTACGTCGGCCTGGTCCTGCTGCGCCCGCTGGTGCGGCGGCTCGCCGGGGCCGCGCCGCACGTCCGGCTGTCGGTGCGCCCGGTGACCACGGAGTTCCTGGCCGAGCTGCGGCGCGGCCAGGTGGACCTCGCCGTCGTCCCGCAGGACCTCGTGCCCGAGGGCGCGGACCTCCAGTTCGAGGAGCTGTTCACCGACCGCTACGTGTGCGCGGTGGACCGCGCCAACCCCGACGTCGGGGACCGGTTGTCGGTGGAGCAGTTCGCCCGGCACCCGCACCTGGCCAGCGGCGGGGGCGCGCTCCCGGCGCTCGGCCAGCGCGAGCTCGAGCCGCTGGGCGTCCCCTACCGGGCCGAGCTGAGCACCCAGACCTCGCTGCTGGCCCCGTTCTTCCTCACCGGCACCGACCTGGTCACCGTCGTCCTCGAGCGGCTCGGCCGGGAGCTGGGGGACGCCGCCGGGATCCGGCTGGTCGAGCCCCCGATCCCGCTGCCGACCATCGCCGAGACGATGTACTGGCACCCCCGGCGCGCCGAGGACCCCGGGTCCCACTGGCTGCGGGGTCAACTGCGGGAGCTCGCCCGGGAGCTGTGACCCATCGACCGCGTCGATGGACCCCATCACCGGCCGTTCCTGGTCAGCGGCCCGGTCCCGACCTACCGTCGTCCGCACTCGCGTTCCCGAAGGAGAGCCGTGACCACCGCACCGACCAGCCCGATCACGCACCTGCGGCACGTCGGCATCGCCGCGCCGGACTTCGCCCGGGCCGCCGAGTTCTACCGGACCGCGTGGGGCCTCACCCAGGTCGCCGAGGACGGCGGGATCGCCTTCTTCGGCAGCCCGGCATCGCCGGAGAACTACCTGCTGCGCGTGCGCCAGGACACCGCCAAGCGGCTCGACGTCGTGGCCTTCGGTGTCGGGGAGGCCTCCGACGTCGACGCCCTCGCCGAGCGGCTGGCGACCAGCGGCACCCGGATCGACCGGGAGCCCGGCAAGCTCGACACCCCGGGCGGCGGGTACGGGTTCCGCTTCTTCGACCCGGACGGCCGGCTGATCGAGATCTCCAGCGACGTGGCCGAGCGGCCGGCCCGCGAGCTGGAGCCCAAGGAGTCGATCCCGCGCAAGCTCAGCCACGTCGTCTTCAACTCCACCGACGTGCCGGCCACCCAGGCGTTCTACGAGACGCACCTGGGCCTGCGGCTCAGCGACTGGCTGGCCGACCAGATGTGCTTCCTGCGCAGCGGCGAGGAGCACCACCTCATGGCCATCGCCAAGGGTCCGCACGTCGCGCTCAACCACGTCAGCTTCGAGATGCGCGGTCTCGACGAGTACATGCGCGGCACCGGCCGGCTCGTGCGCGGCGGGCACCGGCTGCTGTGGGGCCCCGGCCGGCACGGCCCGGGCGACAACACCTTCTCCTACTTCTTCGACCCGCTCGGCAACGTCATGGAGTACACGACCGAGCTGGAGAAGATCGAGGACCAGGAGACGTGGGAGCCCCGGGTGTTCGAGATCAACGACGAGAACTCCGACCAGTGGGGCACCGCCAACCCGATCGACGAGGTCTTCATCCCCGCCCAGTTCAACGACCCCGACCAGGGGCTCTGGCACTCCTCGCCGGTCTGACCGGCCGGGTGCGCCCGGTCCCGCACCGGGACCGGGCGCGGCCCGTCCGCTCAGGGCTGGCGGGTGTGCGCGACCTGCAGCTCCCGCACCGTGACGTGCGGGGGCAGGTCGCAGGCGAACGCCACCACCTCGGCGACGTCCTCGGGGTCGAGCAGGTGCTCCCGCCCGGCCAGGTACTCCTCCCGGAGCTCGGCGGCCGGGATCGAGTCGGCCAGGCTGGTCGCCACCATGCCGGGGGCGATCTCGACGACCCGGACCCCCCGCGGCGCCGCCTCCAGCCGTAGCGCGTCGCACAGCGCGTGCACGGCCGCCTTCGCCGCGCAGTAGGCCGCGTGCCGCGCGAACACCTGGCGGGCACCGAGCGAGGAGACCACCACGACGGTGCCGCTGCCCCGCGCCAGCATCGCCGGCAGCACCAGCCGGGTCAGGCCCGCCACCGCGAGGACGTTCACGTCGAACGTCGTGCGCCACTCCCCCGCCGGCTGCGCCGCCACGTCGCCCAGGGGCATGACGCCGGCGTTGTTGACCAGCGTCTCCACCGGTCCGAACCGCTCCGTGGCCTCCGCCAGGGCCGCCGCCACCGCCTCCTCGTCCCGGACGTCGACCGCCGCCACCAGCGCGCCCTCCAGCCCCAGCGCGGCCATCTCCGCCTCCCGGCGGGCCAGGAGCAACAGCGGCCGGCCCGTCGCGGCCAGCCGGCGGGCGATGGCCGCACCGAGGCCGGCGCTGGCGCCGGTGACGACGGTGAGGCCGCGGCTCATGCCCAGAGGGTCCGGGGGTCGGCCGGGGAGTACAGCCGCTCGGGGGTCTCCCGCTCGTAGGCCTTGCCGTGGGGGTAGCTGATCAGCTCCAGCGGCTGGCCCCAGGGCGTCAGGAAGAAGCAGAACTGCGCGCGCTCCGCCGCCTCGGGCCCGGGCAGGGGCAGCGGGCCGCCGAGCACCCGCGCGTCGCTCTCCCGGAGGAAGGCGACCGCGCGGTCCATGTCGTCGACGTACAGGGCGATGTGCGCGCTGCCGACGTCGCTGGTCCTGGGCACGCGGTGCACCTGGTCCGGGGACTCGAACTGGAGCAGCTCCAGGTTGAGGTTGCGGGTGCGCAGCATCCGGATCTCCACGCAGCGGGCGCGCGGGTGCCGGTCGAAGTAGACGGTCTGGAAGTCCGACCCGTCGTCCTCGTAGGGCCCGTGCGAGTAGAACTCGACGAAGCCGAGCAGCCCGGTGAAGAACCGGCTGGCCTCCTCGATGTCGGGCACGGTGAGGCCCACGTGGTCGACGCCCCGGTTGCCGGGCAGCGACCCGGCGGTCGCCGACGGGGCGGCCCCGCCGGCGACCACCGGGTCGCTCACGCCTGTCCCGGGACCGGCGGCAGCTCGCCGTCCACCGTCGTGTCGGAGGCCTGCATGGCCACCCCCACGAGGTCGGCCAGCTCCTCGGGGCTGAAGCGGGTGAGCGCCTCGAGGACGGTGGCGTCGAGCAGGGCCGTGGTGCCCAGGTCGGAGCAGCTCACCTCCAGCCGGGTGCCGCGGCCGTGCGGTCGGACGGTCAGCCGCACGGCGGCGAACTCGTTGCGGATCTCGGTGCTGTCCAGCCCTGCGCTCATGCGGTGTCGGATCTCCTCAGTAGATGACGCTGGTCTGGCTGTCGTTGGGCAGTTCGGCGTCCAGGTACACGGTGCGGTGCCGCAGGCGCAGCCCGTCCGCCGTCTCGACGACGACGTCGCGCCGGCCGGCGCTGGACAGCGCGGGCGGCTCGGGCAGCCGGGACCGGACGACCATGACGTTGGTGGCCACGGTCCAGCCGGAGCCGTCGACCGCCCGGTCGACGATCCGCAGGTTGCTGACGAAGTGCCGGATGAACGCCGCCGGCCGCTCGGCCCACGCGTAGTCCGACCCGACCCGGCTGAACCGCATCGCGAGGAAGCTCTTGGACTCGTGCGCGAGGTAGAGCCCCTCGGCGTACTGCGACAGCGCCGGGTCCTCCCGGGACAGCGGCACCGGCATCTCGTAGACGAAGTCGTCGGTCAGCAGCCCGAGCCAGTCGTCGTACCGGCGCTCGTCGAGCGCCGCGGACTCCTCGACGAGGAAGTCCGTCAACCGGGTGCGCAGGTCGGGGTCGACGGTGGTCACTGCGCGTCTCCTCCGTTCAGCACCGCCGCGTACCGGCGGTAGAAGTTGCGCTGGTTGACCTCGCTGAGGTCCTGGTTCACCACGGTGCACGGCCCGGTGAACGGCGGCTGGTCGGCCGAGGGCGGCACCCCGACCCCGAGGTCGTAGTTGAGCGGGACGTCGGCGGCGGCCGGGCCGCCCAGCCCGGCGTCGATCCGGCGGAAGTTCTCCAGGTCGTCGGCCTCGAAGTAGGACGACGCCCCGTGCTGGCGGATCGAGTAGAGGTAGGACTGCTTCTTCCACTCCTCGGGCGCGTCCTTGGGCACCAGGCTCCAGTAGGTCACCTCGTGCGAGTGCGGGTCGACCGGCATGACGCTGCGCACCTGGGTGAAGGCCGTCTGGCCCACGGCGTCGTCGCCGAACTGCACCGGCGCGGTCGTGATGAACGGCATGTTGGGGAAGACGGTGCCGTGGATGACCGAGCTGGCGGCGCGGAAGGCCGAGGCGTCGGGCAGGTCCTGGTCGCCGGTGCCGGCGAGGAGGGCGTCGGGGTAGCCGAAGACGATGCCGGCCGCCTCCTCGTCGTCGACGTACTGCGCGCGGACGCCGTGGCCGTTGGGCGAGGAGATGCAGAAGCCGCGGGTCTTGCCGGCCTGCTTGCCCATCACGCCCAGCTCGAACATCGTCCGGTGCGCGATCCGCAGGTGGTAGCCGTCGCCGATGAAGTTCTCGGCGTGGATCTTCCAGTTGCCCCGGATCACCACCCGGTGCGCGCCGCCGTAGACCTCCATGCCGCCGGGGAAGAAGCCGAACACCCGGTCCAGGTACCAGCGGAAGTCGCCCAGGTGCTCCTCGAGGGAGGGCCCGTCCTGGTCGAAGGTGGCGAAGACCAGGCCGTGCAGCACCCCGACGCGGGCCTGGCGCAGCCCGAGCGAGCCGAGGTCGAGGTCGGGGCCGTAGACCGACCGGCGGCCGGGCACGCCGCGCAGCCGGCCGTCGTTGCCGAACGTCCAGCCGTGGTAGCCGCACCGGAAGTTGGCCGAGTTGCCGAACGCCGCCTTGCAGACCTGGGTGCCGCGGTGCGTGCACGAGTTGTGCAGCACGTGGACCTCCCCGGACTCGCTGCGGGTCAGGATCACCGGGTCGGCGCCCATCCGCCGGGTCACGTAGTCCCCGGGCTGCGGGACCTCGGACTCGAAGCCCACGAGCAGCCACGTCTTCGCGAAGATCGTGGCCAGCTCCTCGGCGAGGACCTCCTCCTCGGTGTACAGGCGGCGGCTGACCGCCGGCCGCGTGCTGGTGTCCTCGATCGTCATCGGGTGGATCCCTCCGTCGTTGTCCGGTGCGCCGCCGACTCGCCCATGGCGTAGCAGGCCGCGTAGATCTCGTCGATGTGGGCCGTCCCGGCCGGGAGCTCGCCGACCAGCGCGCCGCGCCGCATGACCAGCACCCGGTCGGCGCACTCGGCCACCTCCTCGGCGTCCGACGACACGTACAGGACGCCCAGCCCCCGGTCCACGAGGTCGCGCACGCGGCGCATGAGCGCGCGGCGGGTGCCCTCGTCCACGCCCTGGGTCGGCTCGTGCAGGACGACGATGCGCGGGTCGTGCTCGAGGACCCGCGCGAACAGGACCTTCTGCTGGTTGCCCCCGCTCAGCGCCGACATCGGCAGCTCGGGGTCGGCGGGCACGACGGCGTAGTCGCGGCAGATCGTCTGGGCCCAGGTCTTCTCCCGGCGGACCCGCAGCAGCCCGCCGGTCCGGTGCGCCGGCCGGCTGGCCGGCGACAGGTTCTCCCGCACGCTCCCGCGGGGCACCACGCCGCGCCGCAGCCGGTCGGCCGGCAGCACCCCCAGGCGGCTGCGCTGGGCGTCACGGACGCTGCGCCCGGTGTAGGGCGCGGCGTCGACGACGACCTCCCCCGCCACCCGCCGGGTGACGCCGCAGACCAGGTACGGCACGTCGTCGTGGCCGGCACCCGCGGCGCCGGTGAGCCCGACGATCTCCCCCGGGCGCACGCCGAAGCTGAGCTGGTGCACGCCGGCGCCGGTCAGGCCGCGCACCTCCAGCACCTGGTCGGTCGCCTCCCGCGCCGGGCCGGAGCCCCCGCTCACCGGCGGGGGCACCCGGCCGCCGCTGATCAGCGCCAGCAGGTCGTCCTCGGTGACCGCGGCGACGTCGACGGTGTCGACCACCTGCCCGCTGGCCAGCACCGTCGCCCGGTCGGCGACGGTCAGCACCTCAGACATGTGGTGGGTCACCAGGAGCACGCCGCCGCCGTGCGCCGCGACCGCCCGGGCCGACGCGAGCACCTTCTCCGCGTCGGGTCCGCGCAGCGCCGCGGTGGCCTCGTCCAGGACCAGCAGGTCCAGGCCCTCGAGACCGCCGCTGGCCTTGAGCGCCCGCGCGATGGCGGTGATCGCCTGGTCGGCCGGCGAGAGGTCCTCGACGACGTCGTCCAGCCCGAAGTCGGCGCCCAGCGAGGCCAGGATCGCCGCCACCGCGCGGCGCTCGCGCTTCCAGTCGATGAGCCCGAACCGGCGGGCGTACGTGCCCATCCCGCAGTTCTCGACCACCGTCGCCGGCCGGCACAGGCCCAGGTCCTGGTGGACGATGCCGATCCGCGGGGCGCCGCCCTCGGCCGCCGCCACGCTGATCGAGCCGGTGTCCGCCGACTGGAACCCGCTGATGATCTTCACCAGCGTGGACTTGCCGCAGCCGTTGTGGCCCAGCAGCGCGTGCACCTCGCCGGGCCGGACCTCGAAGCTGACGTCGCGCAGCGCGTGGGTGGCGCCGAACTGCTTGCCGACGCCACTCAGCGCCAGCGCCCAGGCCGGGCGCGGACCGCTGCTCGACGTCACTGCCACGCCCCGCTCACACCATGCCCCAGAGCTGGCGGAAGCCGTCCTGGTAGCCGGTGCCGAACAGCGCCTCGTTCACCGCGGCCTGCGAGCTGGTGTCGACGCCGTCGAGGTCGTCGGTGCCCACGTAGCGGATCGGCAGCACCGGGTCAGCCGGGTCCATGCCGAGCATCCCGCGCATGGCCTGGTCCATCGCGGCCCAGGCCGCCCAGTCGTTGTTCTGCGCCGGGTCGGCGACCAGGATGTCGCCGTCGGCCACGAGGTCGAGGGCGGCGGCGGTGCCGTTGAACGAGGCCATCTGGACCTTGCCGGTGCTGCCGGCCTGGCGGACGCCGGTGCTGGCGAACAGCGCCATGCCGTCGTAGATGGGCAGCATGAAGTTCACGTCGGGGCTGCTGCGCAGGACCGACGCGGCCTGGCCGGGCAGCTCGGTGGCCCAGTCGACCAGGGCGGTGTCGGTCTCCTGGTACTCGCAGTCCTCGCACTGGTCGAGCACCCCGGTGATGCCGTCGACCATCACCGGGGAGACGGTGAGCTCCGAGGTGTTCATGATGACCACGTTGGCCTGGCCGTCGGTCTCGACGACGGCCGTGGCGCCCAGCAGCCGGCCGACCAGGTCGCTGTCCGGGGCGACGTTGCCGAAGACGTTCGGGTCGGAGCCCTGACCGGGGGCGTCGGGGTCCGGCGGGGTGTTGATGACGTCGACCACCGGGATGCCGGCGTCCTTCGCCGCGGCGATCTGGTCGGCGATGATCTGCACCGGCAGGCCCAGGCTGATGATGGCGTCGGCCTGGTTGTTGATCGCCTGGGTGATGCCCTGGTTGACCTGGGTCGGGTTCCCCTGGCCGTCGAAGACGCTCGCCGTGATGCCGACCTCCTCGGCCACCGCCTGGAAGCTCTCGGCCACCTCCGCCAGGGCCGGCACGCGCAGGTCGATGGCGATGACGGAGATCGTCCGGCCCTGCACCTGGCCGGCGTCGAGCTCGGGGCCGGGCGCCTCGAACTCCGGCTGGGCCGAGTGCTCGTCGATCAGCGCCTGCATCTCGGCCACGAGGCCGGAGGCGTCGGCGCCGCCCCCGCCCCCGCCGCCGGAGTCGCCGTCGCCGGAGCAACCGGCGGTGAGCACCAGCGCCAGCGCGGCAGCGCCGCCGGCGAGGAGCCGGGACCGGCCGGCGCGGGCCGGGGAGTTGACCGACATGGAGGTGCCTCCTGCGTTCGGGTGGGGCGGACGGGGGTGGTGCCGGTCGGGGAGCGCGCGGCGGCGGGGCCGCCGGACCGGGGTGGCGGTCAGCGCTTCCCGCCGAAGATCCGGGAGAAGGCGACGGCGACGATGAGGACCGCGCCGTTGAACACGTCGGTGACCCAGCTGCTGAAGCCGAGGACCTGGAAGCCGACGGTGCCGACGGCGAGCAGGTAGACGGCCCAGAGGGTGCCCCAGACGTTGAACCGGCCCGGGGTGAACGCCGTGGCGCCGAGGAAGGCGGCGGCGTAGGCGGGCAGCAGGTAGGGCGAGGCGATGGTCGGGCTGGCGGCGCCGATCTGCCCGACGAGCATCACCCCGGCGCAGGCGGCCAGGAAGCTCGAGGTGATCAGCGAGCCGACCCGCAGGGCACTGACCCGGATGCCGGCCAGCGCGGCGGCGGTCGGCGCCTCGCCGGTGAAGAAGATGTTGCGGCCCAGGGGCATCTTCTGCAGCAGCACCCAGCCGACGACCGCGACCAGCAGCATCACCGGGAAGGCCGCCTCGACCCCGAGGACGTCGGCGCGGAAGAAGTCGGTGAGCCCGTCGGGGATGCCGCCGATCGTCGTCGTCCCGGCCAGGCCGATCGCGACGCCCGTCACCAGGGTGCCCATGCCCAGCGTGACGATGAACGAGTGGATGCCGACCTTCACGACGAAGAAGGCGGTGACCGCCCCGATGCCGATCGCCGCCAGCAGGACGACGAGCACGGCGGTGCCCACGGAGAAGCCCTCCGCCGTCGTCAGGTAGGCCACGACGCTCGCCGACATGCCCATGACCGAGGCGGCGGACAGGTCGAACTCCCCGACGAGCAGCACCACGGTGACGCCGATCGCCAGCAGGGCGAGCGACGCCTGGATCCCCAGGGTCGACTGCAGGTTGGCCGTGGTCGCGAACGAGTCCGGCCGGAGGGCGGAGAACAGCGCGACCAGCACCAGGAGCGCCACGAGGAGCGCGTACCGCTGCAGCACGAGGGCGCCGGCCCGGCGCACCAGCCCGGCCCCGCCGGCCGCCGGCGCCGAACGCGCCGCCAGCTCGGGTGTCCCGAGCCGGGGATCCGTCGTCACCATGCGCGTCTCCTCGTCGTGCGGCGCTGCCGTCCGGTCGATCCGCCCGCCCCGGGGGGCGCGCTGCGGCCGGAACGCTAAGCCGCGGGCGTATCGATCATGTGACTAGCGTGTTTGCAATGAGAGCAAGATGCTCGAAACCGCGCACCTCGTCAAGGGCTTCGAGTGAGCTGCGACACGCCCGGTACGAGAAGCAGACCGGCAGGTGGGCACGGCGAGGCCGCCGGCTCCGGGACGGAGCGCGGCGGCGGTGCGCGGCGGTCGGGGCGCGGTGGCCAGGGGCGTGGGGCGCGGGTCAGGCGCCGGGGCGCGACCCCAGGTCCCGGAAGGCCCGCCAGCCGAGCGACTCGGAGACCGTCGTCGCCGTGTCGTGCAGGAGGCCGAGGTGCTCGGTGCGCGTGTCGTCCCGCTCCAGCAGGCGCAGGGGCAGCACGGCGGACAGGGAGGCACACACGGTGCCGTCCTTGCGGTACACCGGGACGGCGATCGAGCCGTTGTTGCTCTGCAGCTCGCCGCGCGAGACCGCGTAGCCCTGCTCCCGGATCTGGGCGAGCAGCGCCTGTACGGCCTCGGGGTCGGTGGTGGTCCGCGCCGTCACCTTCTGCAGCGGGTGGGCGAGGTACTCCTCGACGAAGGCCGCGCTCTCGTGCGCCAGCAGGACCTGCCCGAAGGACGCGCTGTGCAGCGGCAGCCGGTACTGGTCACGGATCCGCCGGACGGCGGCGGCCTGCGGGTTCTGCTCGGCGAAGAGGGTGACCGCCTCGGTCTCGCAGCGCTCGGTCAGCTTCAGCAGGCCCTGGACGTCGGGCAGCAGCTGCTCCAGGTGCGGGAGCGCCACGTTGAGGACGGCGTGGTCGCGGATGTAGGTGCTCGCCAGGGCCCACAGCATCGGCCCGACGGAGTACTCCCCGCTGTCGGCGTCCCGCTGCAGCAGCCCCTCGTCAGTGAGGCCGCGGACGGTGCGGTAGATCGTCGCCCAGGGCGCGCCCAGCTCGCGGGACAGGTCGCTCGGGCGCATCGGCCGATCGGCCAGCGTGCGGAGGATGAGGGTCCCGCGGGAGAGCGACTTGACCTGCTGGACGCCGCGGACGGGAGGTGCCGCCTCGTCGGCCACCCGCGCCCCCTCCCCGACCGGCCGCCCGGCTCCGAGCGGGCTCACCGGCCATCTTCCACGACGACGACCTCCCGGCGGGCCAGCGCGCCTTGGACCGCGCTCACCAGGCGCTGGGTGCGCACCGCCTCGTCCAGGCTGCACGGGTTCGGCCCGCCGCGCACCGCGAGGTCGACGAAGGCCGCCATCTCGGCGACGTAGGCCGCGGCGAACCGGTCGCGGAAGTCCGTGACCGTGCTCGGCGCGAGCACGGCGACGTCCTCGTCGGGCTGCCGGCGGTTGCCCACCACGAGGACGCGGGTCGGCGTCTCGGCCTCGACGACCAGGTCGAACCCCGCGGCCGACCGGTAGGCGCCCCACACGGTGGCGAGGGTTCCGTCGGAGAGGTGCAGCACCAGGGCCGCGCTGAGCGGATCGGGCCCCGGACCCATGGCCGCGACGGCGGCGACCTCGCTGCCGGTCATCCAGCGGACCATGTCCAGCTCGTGGACCAGCTTGTCGGCCACGATCCCGCCGGCGCCGGCGAGGTACTCGGCGGAGGGCGCGAACTCGGTGGTCGAGTGCACCCGCAGCGCCAGCCGCTCCGGAGCCGCGCTCGCCAGCGCCCGGAGAGCCGGGTCGAAGCGGTAGTGGAACCCGACCTGGACCGGGCAGCCGGAGTCGCGGGCGAGGCCGGCCAGCCGTTCGGTCTCGGCCACGTCGGCGGCGACCGGCTTCTCGCAGAACGTCGGCAGGCCGGCCGCGAGGGCCCGCTCCAGCAGGTCGGCGTGTGTCGGCGCGGGCGAGGCGATGACGAGCGCGTCGAGGCCGGCGGCGAACAGCGCGTCCACCGACGCGACCGGCACCGCCCCGTGCGCGGCGGCCAGCGCCGCGACGCGGTCGGGGTCGGGGTCGAAGAGGACGACCTCCCCCACCGCGGCGAGACCCGCCAGCGACCGGACGTGGACCTCCCCGATGCGCCCGGCCCCGGCAACCCCCACCCGCAGCGTCGGGCCGGCTCCTGCCGCGAGGTCCTGAGCTGCCGTCACATGCACCTCCGAAGCGAATACCATGTCCACGATGCGGGCAGAGGCTAGCGCAGAGAGGACACCATTCCGAGGCGTCAGCCGCCCCTTCTTCAGGCGATCAGTGCGTCGATGGCCTTGTAGACCCGCTGCTCCGAGATCGGCCGCGGGGTGCCGAGGCTCTGGGCGAAGAGCCCGACCCGCAGCTCCTCGACCATCCAGCGGACCCGCGCGACCGGGTCGTCGGGAGCGCCGGTCGAGGGGACCTGGCGGCGCAGCTGCTGGTACTCCTCGGTCACCGCGGCCACCTGCGCCGTCCACAGCTCGTCGCGGACGGCGTTGGCCGGCAGCTTCTCCAGCCGGTGCACCATCGCCGTGAGGTAGCGGACCAGGTCCGGCAGCCGGCGGCGCCCCGCAGCGGCGACGAACCCCTGGTGCAGCAGCCCGGTCATCTGCCGGCGCAGGTCCGCGATCGCGGCGTCCGGCACCCGACGTCCGGGCGCCGCGCCGATGGCCACGGCGACCTCGCGGGCCTGGGTGAGGACGGCCTCGACCCGCCGGACCGTGTCGGTGGTGAGCGGCAGCAGCTGGGCCCGGGCGGTCGCCACCAGCGCGGCGAAGGCGGCCTCGTCCCGCGGCGGTCCCCCGGCGGCCGCGACCAGCTCGTCGGCGGCGGCGTCCACGCAGTCGTCGACCAGGGCCGGGATCTCGCCGTCCGGGTTGAACTGCAGCGCCAGCCGGGTCCGCGGGGACAGGCCCTTGACCACCTGCCGCGCCGGGGAGCCGGCGCCCAGCACCAGCAGCCGCCGGGCGCCGCGCCAGGTCAGCCGGGTGGCCTCCACCTCGGAGGCCACCACACGGACGCCCACGGTGGCGCCCTCGTCGACCAGGGCCGGGAAGGCGGTTCCCACGTGCCCGCCGCGACGGACCTCGACCGTGCGCGGCAGGGTGCCGAACGACCACTCGGTGCACCCGGTGCGCTCGACGTCCGAGGCCGCCGCCGCGAGGCTCGCCCGGCTCTGCGGCGCGACCTCGCGGCGCAGCGCCTGCAGGTCCTTGCCCGTGGCCAGCGGCCGGTGCCGGTCGTCGACGACGCGGAACGTGGCCCGCAGGTGGTCGGGCACCTGGGCCGGGGACCAGGCGTCCGGCGGGACCGTGATCGCCGCCGACCGGCGCAGCTCGCGCTCGAGCGCCGGCAGCAGCGGCTCGGTCGGCGCGATGTGCGGCAGCACCTCGCGGACGCGGTCGGGGATCGGCACGAGCGCGCGGCGGAACTGCTTGGGCAGGGTGCGCAGCAGCGAGGTGACCAGCTCCTCGCGCAGCCCCGGGACGGTGAACGCCAGCGACTCCCCCGACGTCCGCTCGGCCACGGTGTCGAGCACCGCGAGCGGGACGTCGACGGTGACGCCGTCCTGCGGGGTGCCCGGCGCGAACGCGTAGGACAGCGGCAGGGTGAGCCCCTGCGTCAGCGGTACCTCGTCCGGGAAGTCCTCGACCCGCACCTGCCCGGCCGCGGCCGCGTTGGTGAGCATCTCGGGTGTGAACGTGAGCAGCTCGGGCGTCTCCCGGCGCGCCGCCTTCCACCACTTGTCGAAGTGGCGGGTGGAGACGACGTCGGCCGGGACGCGGGCGTCGTAGAGCTCGACCAGCGTCTCGTCGTCCACCCGGATGTCGCGGCGGCGGGCCCGCTCCTCCAGCGCGGCGACCCGCTGCATCGCCTTCTGGTTGTCGTGCCAGAACCGGTGGTGCGTCGTCCACTCGCCCTGGACGAGGGCGTGCCGGATGAACAGCTCGCGGGAGACCACCGGGTCGATCGACCCGTACTGCACCCGGCGGCCCACGACCAGCGGGATGCCGTAGAGGGTGACCCGCTCGGTGGCCACCACCGAGCCGCGCTTGGCGTCCCAGCGCGGCTCGGAGTACTGCCGGTGCACCAGGTGGTCGGCCAGCCGCTCGACCACCTCGGGGTCGATGCGGGCGACGGTGCGCGCGAACAGCCGGCTGGTCTCCACCAGCTCCGCGGCGACCACCCAGCGCGGCGGCTTCCTCGCCAGCGGGGTGCCGGGCGCGATCACGAAGCGGGCGTTGCGGGCGCCGAGGTACTCCCGGCCCCGGCCGCGGCCACCCTTGGCCTCCTCGACCTGCATGCCGACGTGGGACAGCAGGCCGGCCAGCAGCGCGGTGGAGATGCCGCGCTCGTCGGGCTCGGGAGCGAGCTCGCCGACGGCCATGCCCAGCCGGCGGGCGGTGCTGCGCAGCTGGCCGTAGAGGTCCTGCCACTCGCGGATCCGCAGGTAGTGGAGGAACTCCCGCTTGATCGTGCGCCGGAACTGGCTGCCGGACAGGGCCTCCTGCTGCTCGCCCAGGTAGCGCCACAGGTTGAGCAGCGCGAGGAAGTCGGAGTTCTCGTCGGCGAAGCGCGCGTGCGCCTCGTCGGCGGCCTGCTGGTGCTCGGTGGGGCGCTCGCGCGGGTCCTGGATGGTGAGCCCCGCGGCGATGACCAGCACCTCCTCCAGGACGCCGCGCCGGTCGGCCTCGACCACCATGCGCGCCATCCGGGGGTCCAGCGGGAGCGCGGCGAGCGCCCGGCCGGTGGCGGTGAGCCCGCCGCGGTCGTCGAGGGCGCCGAGCTCCTCGAGCAGCGCCAGGCCGTCGGCGACCGCACGGCGGTCCGGCGGGTCGATGAAGGGGAAGTCGGCGACGTCCCCGAGCTCCATGGCGGCCATCTGCAGCAGCACCGAGGCGAGGCTGGTGCGCAGGATCTCCGGGTCGGTGTACTCCGGCCGGCCCTCGAAGTCCTCCTCCGTGTAGAGCCGGATGGCGATGCCCTCCGACGTCCGCCCGCAGCGACCCGACCGCTGGCGCGCCGACGCCTGGCTGATCGGCTCGATCGGCAGCCGCTGCACCTTGAGCCGGGAGCTGTACCGGGAGATGCGGGCCGTGCCGGGATCGACGACGTAGCGGATGCCCGGCACGGTCAGCGACGTCTCTGCGACGTTGGTGGCCAGCACGATGCGCCGTCCGGTGTGCGGCGCGAACACCTTGTGCTGGTCGGCGGCGGACAGCCGCGAGTAGAGCGGCACGACCTCGGCCGAGGGGAAGCGCTCGGTGAGGACGTCCGCGGTGTCGCGGATCTCGCGCTCGCCGGCGAGGAACACCAGGACGTCGCCGGGGCCCTCGGCGACCAGCTCGTCGACGGCGTCGGCGATCGCGCTGACCTGGTCGCGGTCGGGGTCAGCGGCGGGGCTCCCCTCGGGGGCGTCGGGGTCGACCACCGGCCGGTAGCGGACCTCGACCGGGTAGGTGCGCCCGCTCACCTCGACCACCGGCACCTCGGCGCGGCCGTCGTGGCCACTGTGGCCGCCCTCCGAGGGGCCATTGTGGCCACTTTGGCCGCTCAGGCCGGTGAAGTGCTTCGCGATCCGCTCGACGTCGATCGTCGCCGACGTGATGACGACCTTGAGGTCCGGCCGCTGCGGCAGGAGCCGGGCGAGGTAGCCGAGCAGGAAGTCGATGTTGAGGCTGCGCTCGTGCGCCTCGTCGATGATCAGGGTGTCGTACTGGCGCAGCAGCCGGTCACGGCCGATCTCGGCGAGCAGGACGCCGTCGGTCATGACCTTGACCAGCGTGGTGTCGCCGACCTGGTCGGTGAAGCGCACCTTCCAGCCGACGACGTCGCCCAGCGGCCGGTCCAGCTCCTCGGCGATCCGCTCGGCGACGGTGCGGGCGGCGATCCGGCGCGGCTGGGTGTGCCCGATGCGGCCACGGACGCCGCGGCCCAGCTCCAGCGCGATCTTGGGCAGCTGGGTGGTCTTCCCCGAGCCGGTCTCACCGGCGACGACGACCACCTGCGAGTCGCGCAGCGCGGCGGCGATGTCCTCGCGGCGGGCGCTCACCGGCAGCTCGGCGGGGTAGGTGACCACCGGGACGGCGGCCCGGCGGCGCGCGATCCGCTCCTCGGCGGCCGTGACGTCGGCGGCGATCCGCGCCCGCTGGCGCGCCCGCGCCTCGGCGTCCCTGGTCCGCCGGGTGCCGTCGAGCCGGCGGCGCAGCCGGTGCTCGTCCTCGAGGGTGAGCCCGGCCAGCCGCGTCCGCAGGTCGTCGGGCGGGGTGCTCACGGGATCTCCTCGGTTCGGGAAGCAAGACGGGCAGGGGTGGACGGCGCGGGGCACGGGTACCGGCTCCACGATCCCACCGCCTCCACCAGCAGGGGCGTGGCACACCTCACTTGCGTGTACCCTGCAACTGAATGCGTGCACAGCACAACCGGTTGTATCGTGCATCTGTTCCGCTGCCCCGCCCCCCGGAGTACCCGTGCCTCCCACCCCCCGCTCGCCCGTCGAGGGCGACCGCGACCGCCAGCTGCGCACCCTCGGGGAGCAACTGCCCCGGTTCATGCGCCTCGTGCACGCGCTCAAGAACGCCCAGGCCGGGGAGAGCCGCGACCGCGCCGCGCTGGTCCTGCTCTACCCGCTCGTCCAGTCGGGGCCGCTGCGCCAAGGGGCGCTGGCCGAGCGGGTGCACGCCGACCCGTCCACGGTCAGCCGGCACGTCGGCGTCCTCATCGAGCAGGGCCTCGTGCAGCGGGTCCCCGACGAGACCGACGGCCGGGCCAGCCGGCTGGTGGTCACCGACGCCGGCCGCGCCGCGCTGGCTCAACTGCGCGCCGAGCGGGAGGCCCACCTCGCGCGGGTCACCGCCGGCTGGGACACCGCCGACCTCACCGCCCTCACCACGCTCTTCGGCCGCCTCGTCGATGACTTCACCGCGTCCCTGCCCGCCGAGCCGGCCACCCCTTCCCCGAGAGAGATCCCATGAGCCAGAGCACCCGCACCACCGCGGCCGACCGGAGGGACGCCCGCGCGGCGGCCTCCGCCCCGGGCGCGGACGGGACCTTCACCCACCGGCAGATCGTCACGATCCTCGTCGGCCTGATGGTCGCGATGTTCCTCGCCGCCCTGGACCAGACGGTCGTGTCGACCGCGATCCGCACCGTCGCCGACGACCTGCAGGGCTACGACCTGCAGGCGTGGGCGACCACCGCCTTCCTCATCACCTCGACGATCGCCACGCCGCTGTACGGGAAGCTCTCCGACATCTACGGACGACGGCCGTTCTACCTGTTCGCGATCGGCGTCTTCGTCGTCGGCTCGGTGCTCTGCGGCCTCGCCGACTCGATGTACCAGCTGGCCGCCTTCCGGGCGATCCAGGGCATCGGCGCCGGCGGCCTGATGGCGCTGGCACTGGCGATCATCGGCGACATCGTCCCGCCGCGGGAGCGCTCGAAGTACCAGGGCTACTTCATGGCCGTCTGGGGCACCTCCAGCGTGCTCGGGCCGGTCCTCGGCGGCTTCCTCGCCGGGCAGTCCTCGCTGCTGGGCATCACCGGCTGGCGCTGGATCTTCTACATCAACGTGCCGCTCGGCATCCTGGCCTTCCTCGCCGTCTTCCGCGTGCTGCACCTGCCGCACGAGCGCCGGGACCACCGCATCGACTGGCCCGGCGCGCTCGCGCTGATCACCTTCCTGGTGCCGCTGCTGATCGTCGCCGAGCAGGGCCGGATCTGGGGCTGGACGTCGGGTGGCGCCCTCACCTGCTACGCCATCGGCGTCGTCGGGTTCGTCCTCTTCGTGCTCGCCGAGCGGGCGTTCGGGGACGAGGCGCTGCTGCCCCTGCGGCTGTTCCGCAACCGGAGCTTCGCGGTGAGCAGCATCGGCAGCGTCGTCCTGGGCGCCGGCATGTTCGGCGGCCTCCTGCTGCTCCCCCAGTACCTGCAGATCGTGCACGGGTCGAGCGCCACGGTCGCCGGCCTGCAGATGATCCCGCTGGTCGCGGGCATCATGATCGGCGCGATGAGCTCGGGCGTCGCCATCTCGAAGACCGGCAAGTACCGGCCCTTCCCGCTGGTCGGCGTCGTGCTGATGACCGTCGCCCTACTGAGCATGTCCTTCGTCGTGGACGCCGACACCTCCGTGTGGACGCTGGTGCCCTTCATGGTCCTGCTGGGGCTGGGGCTGGGCTTCAACTTCCAGCCGGTGGTCCTCGCGGTGCAGAACGCGGTCTCGCCGCGGGAGATGGGGGTGGCCACCTCCTCGGTGACCTTCTTCCGGCAGATGGGCGGCACGATCGGGACCGCCGCGTTCCTCTCGGTGCTGTTCATCCGCCTGCCGGTGGACATCGAGGACTCCCTGACGTCGGCCGCGGCGACCGACCCGCGGGTGGCCGAGGCGCTGCAGAGCGGCCAGCTGCAGGGCGGGACCGACCTGTCCGACACCTCCTTCATCCAGGAGCTGCCGGACTTCCTCGCGCTGCCGTTCAAGACCGGGTTCTCGAACTCGATCGACCTCGTTCTCCTCATCGCCGCGATCGTGGTCGGGATCGGGTTCTTCGTGTTCCTGTTCCTGCCGCAGCTGGCGCTGTCGAACCAGTCCGGCATCCAGGCCCGCCAGGCGGCCGCCCGGACCGCCGGCGACCCGGCCGGGGACGAGCCGGGAGAGCAGGCCGGGCAGGCGGTCGGGGCGGCGGCTCCGACGTCCACCCCGCCGCCGGCCGGACGGCCCGGTGGCGCCGGTACGCGCTGACCTGACGACGACGGATCGGGCCTACTGTGGCGGCGGCTCCCGCACCCGCTCCTGGAGGCCCCCGTGCGCTCGTCGCTGATCCTGTCCCGCCGCGACCTCGAGTTCATCCTGCACGAGTGGCTCGGCGTCGAGGAGCTGGTCAAGCGGCCGCGGTACGCCGAGCACTCCCGGGAGACGTTCGACGCGGTGCTCGAGCTGGCCGAGCGGATCGCCACCGAGCACTTCGCGCCGCACAACCGCACCGCCGACGAGAACGAGCCCCGGCTGGTCGACGGCCGGGTGGAGGTGGTCCCGGAGGTGGGCCGGGCGCTGCGGGTGTTCGCCGACGCCGGGCTGATCGCCGGCACCTTCGACGAGGAGCTCGGCGGCATGCAGCTGCCGCACACCGTGGCCGCGGCCGCCCTGGCCTGGTTCCAGGCGGCGAACGTGGGCACCTCGGCCTATCCGTTCCTCACGATGGCCAACGCCCGGCTGCTGGTCGCGCACGGCGACAGCGGGCAGGTCGGCACCTACGTGCCCCCGATGCTCGAGGGCCGGTGGTTCGGCACGATGGCGCTGTCGGAGCCGCAGGCCGGGTCCTCGCTGGCCGACATCACCACCCGCGCCGAGCGGCAGGACGACGGCACCCACCGGCTGACCGGCACGAAGATGTGGATCTCGGCGGGTGACCACGAGCTCAGCGAGAACATCGTCCACCTGGTGCTGGCGAAGGTCCCTGGCGGCCCGCCCGGCGTGAAGGGCATCTCGCTGTTCGTCGTCCCCAAGCACCTGGCGCGCCCCGACGGCTCCCTCGGCGAGCGCAACGACGTCGTCCTGGCGGGGCTGAACCACAAGATGGGCTACCGGGGGACGACGAACACGCTGCTCAACTTCGGTGAGGGGGCGTACACCCCGGGTGGCCGGGCCGGCGCGGTCGGGTTCCTCGTCGGCGAGGAGCACCGCGGCCTGACCTACATGTTCTCCATGATGAACGAGGCGCGGGTCGGCGTCGGCCTCGGCGCGACCGCCCTCGGCTACACCGGCTACCTGCACGCCCTGGAGTACGCCCGGACGCGCACGCAGGGCCGGCCGCCGACGAGCCGGGACCCGGCCACGCCGCCGGTGCCGATCGTCGAGCACACCGACGTCCGCCGGATGCTGCTGGCCGCGAAGTCCTACGTGGAGGGCGGGCTGGCCCTCGGGCTGTACTGCGCCCGGCTGGTCGACGAGGAGCAGACGGCCGAGACGCCGGAGGAGCGCGGCCGGGCGCACCTGCTGCTCGAGCTGCTGACGCCGATCGCGAAGTCGTGGCCGTCGCAGTGGGGACCGGTCGCCGACGACCTGGCCATCCAGGTGCTCGGCGGCGCCGGCTACACCCGGGACCACCCCGTCGAGCAGTTCTACCGGGACAACCGGCTCAATCCGATCCACGAGGGCACCCACGGCATCCAGGCGCTGGACCTGCTGGGCCGCAAGGTGGTCGTGCAGGACGGCGCCGGGCCGGCCCTGCTGGCCGAGACGATCGGCGCGACGACGGCGCGCGCGGCCGGCACGGAGTGGGCCGGGTTCGCGGCCGACCTCGACACCGCCGTCACGCGGCTGCACGCGGTCACCGCCACGCTCTGGGGTGCCGGCGACCCGGCCGTGACCCTGGCCAACGCCACGGCCTACCTCGAGGCCGTCGGCCACGTCGTCGTCGGGTGGCTCTGGCTGGAGCAGGCCCTGGCCACCGGCGGGCGGACCAGCGACTTCCACCAGGGCAAGCGGGCCGCGGCCCGCTACTTCCACCGCTACGAGCTGCCGAAGGTGCACCCCCAGCTGGACCTGCTGGCGGCGCTGGACCGGACCGTCCTCGACACCCCGGAGGCCTGGCTGTAGCGGTCGGGGCTGACACGCCCGCGCCCCGCACTCCCGAGGGAGTGCGGGGCGCGGGTCGCTGCTCGGGTCAGGCCGCCTGTGCCGCGACTCCCACGGGCTCGGACGCCGCCGGCCGGCCGGCCGGACGGACAGCGGCAGCCCGCTGCTCGCGCTCGTAGCGCGCCGTCGACGAGGTCCCCATCGCGATCACCAGTGCGGTCAGGACCAGGAACCCGATGAGGGTCACGGCCGGCCACAGCACCATCGGTCAATCCCCCTGCGAGATGTGTCTGTTCGTCCCGCGGAGGCGCTGCCCCCGCGGCGTCGTCGAACCGGGAATGCCCCGGTCCGCCGCCCTCTAATCGTCGAACTCCCCCCGCGACACGACCGATGGTGCGGGGATCCACCCGAACGGGTAACCCCCATTTCGTGGGGCCGGGGCCCGGCCCGTAGATCACGGGGAGGCCTCGACACGCGGCAGTGGGCATGGAACCGGACCGTCCAGGGCACCTGTGATCACGACTGCTCCCACTCCGCTCGGAGGACGTTCGATGGCCCGATCCACCGGCTCCCGCGGCGGCGACACCGCCGCGCAGGACACCCGGTTCTCCGGCAACCGCGCCGGCGACCCCGCCCCGCAGGACGACAAGGTGAACTCCACCCGCTTCGACAACGCCCCGCAGGGTGCCGACAAGGCGCCCACCACCGGCGGCACGCTCAAGCGCACGCTCAAGGAGTTCAGCGAGGACAACCTCACCGACTGGGCCGCGGCGCTCACCTACTACGGCGTCCTGGCGCTGTTCCCCGCCCTCGTCGCGCTGCTGTCCATCGTGGGTCTGCTGACCAACCCGGAGCAGCTCACCACCGCCCTGACCGCGGTCGTGCCGCAGCAGGCCGCCAGCACGCTGAACCCGGTCATCCAGCAGATCGCCGGCAACACCGGGACGGCGGGCTTCGCGCTGATCCTCGGTGTCGCCGGTGCCGTCTGGTCGGCGTCGGGCTACGTCGGCGCGTTCACCCGCGCGGCGAACGTCGTCTACGAGACGCCCGAGGGCCGCAAGATCTGGAAGCTCAAGCCGCTGCAGCTGCTGGTCACCCTGATCGGCATCCTGTTCGCCGCGGTGATCGTGGCGATGCTGGTGCTCAGCGGCCCGGTCGTGGAGGCCATCGGCTCGGCCATCGGGCTGGGCGACACCGTGCTGACGGTCTGGAACGTCGCCAAGTGGCCGGTCATGCTCGTCGTCCTGGCGCTGATGATCGCCGTCCTCTACTACTCGACGCCGAACGCCAAGCTCCGCGGCTTCAAGTGGGTCAGCCCGGGGGCCGGGGTCGCCATCCTCGTGGCGGTCGTCGCGTCGGCGGCGTTCGCCTTCTACGTGGCCAACTTCGGCAGCTACAACAAGACCTACGGGACGCTCGCCGGGGTGATCATCTTCCTCATCTGGTTCTGGCTGATCAACGTCGCGCTGCTGTTCGGCATCGAGCTCGACGCCGAGCTGGAGCGGACCAAGGAGCTCAAGGAGGGCGTGCCGGAGGCCCAC
This sequence comes from Geodermatophilus sp. CPCC 206100, assembly GCF_048569675.1. Classification (NCBI taxonomy): domain Bacteria; kingdom Bacillati; phylum Actinomycetota; class Actinomycetes; order Geodermatophilales; family Geodermatophilaceae; genus Geodermatophilus; species Geodermatophilus sp. CPCC 206100. Next base: position 37,420 of record NZ_JAQISV010000037.1, on the reverse strand, counting down.
AAGGAGATCCAGCTCGACGCGCGCGCCGAGCCGAAGCCCCGCCAGACGAACTGAGCGAGGACCCCCTGCCGGGGGCCGCACGACGAGGGCCCCCTCCCGATCCGGGAGGGGGCCCTCGTCGTGCGCTCGGTTCAGCGGGACGTCGGCGGGCGGTCGCCGCGGCGGGCCGGCGGGGTCCGCTCCACCAGGCCCGCCAGCGCGGCCAGGCCGCGGCTGACCGCCTCGCCGGCGGGTGCCAGCCGGGTGGGGGCGCGGCGGACGGCGGAGTCGACGAGGTCCCGGGTGCGGTCGAGCGCCGACAACGGCAGCGCCGAGACGACGTTGCCGGGCGGCCGGCGGGCGACCGTCGGGTGCGCGCGGGTCGGGGAGATCCGGCGGGCGAGCTCCCACTGCAGCCCCAGCCGCCGCAGCTGCGCCGGGTCCAGGGCCTCCTGCAGCCGCGGGAACAGCACGTCCTCCTCGTCGCGGACGTCCTCCCGCAGGACCTCCACCAGCCGGGCCAGCCGGGCGCTCCGCCGGGGGTCGTCGTGCGGCAGGGTCTCCAGCTCGGTGACCAGCTCGTTGACCTCCTGGTGCTCCTGCTCGATGCGCAGCGTCAGCGCCTCACCGTCGGGCAGCACCCGCCGCACCACCGGCCACAGGACGGACTCCTCGGCGAAGGCGTGGCTGAACACCAGCCGGTCGATGCGGGTGAGCACCTCCTCCTGCGCCCGGCCGGTGGCGCCGTCCAGCTCGTGCAGCAGCCGGTCCAGCTCGACGTGGTCCCGGCGCTGGCGGGACAGCACGCTGCCGGATCCTCCCAGTTCCTCCTCCGTCTGGTCGGCGATCGATCGGACCACTGGTGCACCTCCGGTGTCGCGGGTCGGGAGGGGCTCCTGCCCGGGCGGCGCCCCGCGCATGCACGGTCAGCGGCCGGCCCACCACAGCTGCGCGGCCTCGGCCGGCGTCCGCCCGTCGAGGGCCACGAGGCGGTTGAGCCGGACCAGGTCCGGGGTGTCCAGCCGGGCGCTCACGCCGTCCAGCGCGGCCCGCAGCTCGTCGCCGGTGTCCGCCAGCACCGCCGTGCGCACGATCGGCACCACGTTCTCCCGCGGCTGCAGCTTCCGGTCGTCGTCGAGGAGGACCAGCTCGTCGTCGCCGAGGCGGGCGTCGGTGGTCTCGAGCAGGCCGATGTCGATCTCACCGGCCAGCAGCGCCTCGGCCGTCGCCGCCCGCGAGGACATGGCGCGCACCTCGCCGAACTGCAGCCCGTACACCTCCTGCAGGCCCAGCAGGCAGTAGGGCCGTGACGGGCACTCGGGCGGGCCGCCGAACACCATGTCGGGGGCGACGAGGGCGAGGTCGGACAGCCGGCGGACGGCGTTCTGCTCGGAGAAGGCCGCCCGGACGGCGAACCCGTTCTGGTCCTCCGCGGCCGCGGGGGTCAGGACCGTCGCCCCGCGCTGCTCCATCACCCGGGCCAGCTCCGCGCGCACGTGCTCGGACTCCCGGGGCACGGCCGGCCCGCCCGGCACGACGAACTCCAGCGCGGTGCCCAGGTAGTCGACGACGACGTCCACCACGCCCTGCTCCAGCGCCGGCAGGACCACCTCGCGCGTGCCGATGCCGTGCTGCACGGTCACCGGCAGGTCGGCGCGCCGGATCGCCTCGGCGTACAGCTCGGCGAGGATCTGGTTCTCGGCGAAGTCGTAGGAGGCGATCCGGACCGGGTCGCCCGCCGCGGCCGGCGCCTCCCTCGGCTCGGGGTCGGCCGAGCCGCAGCCGGCGAGGACGACCAGCAGCAGCACCGCCAGGACCGCGCGCGCACGCCGCATTCCCCTCTCCTCCCGGCCGGGGGACGCGTCGACGCTATCCCTCGGCGGCGACGAAGTGGATGGACCGGACGCCCCTCGTGGAGCAGCATCGGGCGACATGGCGTCGCCGCTGCACGCCGTCCCCGAGGCGGGCCCCGCCCGGCGGGCCCCCCCGCCGGCGATCCAGCGCGTCCGCCGGCGCCGGCGTCCGACCGGCGAGCCCCCGCCGCTCCCCCGGCACCTGAACGCCTCCGGCCGCTGGTGGCTGGGCCTCACGGCCGCGGTCTTCGGCGGCTGGACCGCCGCCGTGCTGACCGACAGCGTGCCGCTGGTCGACTTCGTGGACACGCGGGTGCTGCAGGCCGTCGCGACGCTGCGCTCGCCCGGGCTGACCGAGGTCGCGGAGGCCGCCGGTGTGCTGGCCGCGCCGCCGGTGGTGCACGCGCTGTGGCTGGGCAACCTGGCCGTGCTCCTCGTCTTCCGCCGCTGGCACCACCTGTTCACCTGGGTCGGGGTGGCCCTGGTCGTGGTGAACGTCGGCTCCCTGGTCACCCTGCTGCTGCAGCGCCCCCGCCCCTTCGAGGTGGAGCTGCTCGGGGCGTGGTCGGGCTACGCCATGCCCTCCCTGCCGGTGACCGTGCTGGCCGCCTTCCTGGTCAGCACCCTGTACGCGCTGGTGCCGGCCGGCCGGTACCGCACCACCGGCAAGTGGGTGGTGGCGGGGCTGCTCGCGGTGACCGTGGCCTCCCGGCTGTACCTCGCGCAGGACCACCCCACCGGCCTGGTGGCGGGGGTGGTCCTCGGCGTCGCGACCCCGCTGGCCGCGTTCCGGCTGATGACGCCCAACGACATCCACCCGGTGCGCTACCGGCGCGGCCGGCCGGCCCACCTGGACGTCTCCGGTGCGCGCGGGGAGGCGATCGTGCGCGCCCTGCAGGACCAGCTCGGGCTGCTGGCCACCGACGTGCGGCCGTTCAACCTCGAGGGGTCGGGCGGCTCCACGCCGCTGCGGATCACCGTCAAGGCCGAGGACGGCGCGGGCCACGACTCCGAGAGCCTGGTGTTCGGCAAGCTCTACGCCGCCACCCACGTCCGCTCCGACCGCTGGTTCAAGCTGGCCCGCACGCTGCTCTACGGCGGGCTGGAGGACGAGAAGCCGTTCCACACCGTGCGCCGACTGGTCCAGTACGAGGACTACATCCTGCGGCTGTTCACCGACGCCGGCCTGCCGGTGCCGCACCCGCTGGGGATCGTCGAGATCACCCCGGAACGGGAGTACGTGCTCGTGGCGGAGTTCCTGCGCGGCGCCCAGGAGATCGGGGACGCCGAGATCGACGACTCCGTCATCGACCAGGGGCTGGCCGTGGTGCGGCGGATGTGGGACATCGGCGCCGCGCACCGCGACGTCAAGCCGGCCAACGTCATGGTCCGCGACGGCACCCTGTTCCTCATCGACTCCGCGTTCGCCGAGGTGCGCCCCAGCCCGTGGCGGCAGGCGGTCGACCTGGCCAACATGATGCTGGTCCTGGCGCTGCGCACCGACGCGGCGCGGGTCTACGCCCGGGCCCGGGTGCGCTTCTCCGACGAGGAGCTGGCCGAGGCCTTCGCCGCCACCCGCGGGCTGACGATGCCGACCCAGCTCCGCCGCTGCCTCCGGGCCGACAGCCGGGACCTGCACGCCGACTTCCTCCAGTTGCTGCCCTACCGCCTGCCGCCGGTGCGCATCCAGCGCTGGGGCTGGCGGCGGGTGGGGTGGTCGCTGGTGGCCCTGCTCGGGCTGCTCCTCCTGGGGATGGTCGCCGTCGGCCTGCTGGACTCCCCGCTGTGAGGGCGGGTCGGGCGGTGGTCCCCGCCGCGCTGACGCTGCTGCTCAGCGGCTGCGTCGCCCCGGCCAGCAGCGCGTTCGGCGCGGTGCCCGCCTGCTCGATCGGGGACGACGGCAAGGCGGCCAGCGGCGTCCTGCTCATGGCGCAGTCGGTCCCGACCGCCACCCGCGTGCCCTGCATCCGGGGACTCCCCCTGGGCTGGCACTTCTCCGGCCTGGAGGCGCGCAACGGGCAGGCGGCGTTCAGCCTGGACTCCGACCGGGACGGCGAGCACGCCATCGAGGTGCTGCTGACCGCCGACTGCGACACCGAGGGCGCGACCGAGATCCGCAGCGACCGGGACGGCATGCAGCGGCTGGAGCGGGTCACCGAGGTGACCCCGCAGTACCTGGGACGGCGCTTCTACCTGTTCACCGGCGGGTGCATGACGATGACCTTCACCCTCTCCGGGGACAACCGGGGCGAGCCCCTGGCGCTGGCCACCCAGGGCATCGGCGTCCTCCGCCGGGACGAGCTGGACGACCAGGTGCGCGAGGAGAGCGACGGCCGGCTGCGCCTGGACCCGCCCGCGGAGGCCGGGGACCCGGGATGACCGCGACCGCGGTCCCGGTGCGGCCGCCCCGCCCGCTCTGGCGCCGGGTCCTGGTGCCCGCCGCCTCGCTCGCCCTGGCCGCCGCCGTCCTCTGGTGGTTCCTCCCCCAGTTCACCAGCCTGTCGGCGGTCTGGGACACGGTGCGGGCCATGACCGGGGCGCAGGTGGCGCTGCTGGCCGCGGCGACGGTCTGGAACCTGGTCACCTACCAGTTCGTGATGGTCTCGACGATGCCCGGGCTCACGCTGCGGCAGGCGACGGTCTCGACGATGACGACCACGGCCGTGTCGAACACCGTGCTCGGCGGCGCGGCGATCGCGCTCGGGCTGACCTACGGCATGAACTCCTCCTGGGGGTTCTCCCGCTCCCGGACCTCGGTCTCGCTGCTGATCTCGGGCCTGTGGAACAACTTCGCCAAGCTGGCACTCCCGGTGCTGGCGCTGAGCCTGCTGGCGTTCGGCTCCACCCCGAGCACCGGCCGGCTGCTGGCCGGTGCGGCGGGGCTGGGCGGACTGGTCGTCGCCGTCGTCCTGCTGGCGCTGCTGCTGCACAGCCGGGAGGGCGCGGCGCGGCTCGGCCGCGGGTTCGGGCGGGTGGCGTCGGCGCTGGTCGGCCTGTTCGGCCGGCCGCCGGTGCACGGGTGGGACGCCGCGACGACGAAGTTCCGTGACCGGACGATCCTGCTGCTCCGGGCCCGCTGGCACTGGATCAGCCTGGCGACGCTGGTCAGTCACCTGTCGCTGTTCGTGGTCCTGCTGCTCGCCCTGCGGGTGGTCGGCGTGGGCCCCGAGCAGGTGGGCGTGGTCGAGGCCCTCGCGGTGTTCGCGTTCGCCCGGCTGCTGACCGCCGTCCCCTTCACCCCGGGCGGGCTCGGGGTCGTCGAGGTGGCGATGATCACCGGCCTGGCCGCGGCCGGCGGGGACCGGGCGCTGGTGGCGGCCGCCGTCCTGGTCTACCGGGCGCTCACCTACGTGCTGCCGATCCCGCTCGGGCTGGGCACCTACCTGTTCTGGCGGCGCAACCACTCGTGGCGCCGGCCGCCGAACACGGCGCCGCGGACCCCGCTGGTGCCGGAGGCCACCTCCTGACCGCGGTTGCGGAGGACCCGATCGGGGGACACCGCTGACGGGCGGACGACCGTCCGCCGTGGTTGAGTGGCTGCGGTCACACCGCGAGCCACCGAGGAGACCGGCATGACCGACGCCGCCAGCACCCGCGAGGTCGACGGCCGCACCACCGACGGAGCCACCCAGGACGCCGGCGAGGCCGTGATGGGCCTGGACATGCTGCTCGTCGACGGCGCCCGCGGCCCGTTGCGCCGGATGATCCCGCCGGCGAGGACCGTGCTCCGCCTCGGCGGTGCGCTGGCCCGCCGCCCAGAGGCGGTCGTCCAGCGCGCCCGGGGCCTGGCCGGCGACCTGGGGCGCGTGCTCGCCGGCAGCTCGGACATCGAGCCCTCGCCGAAGGACCGCCGCTACACCGACCCCGCCTGGGCGGGCAACCCGCTCATGCGCCGGGCGATGCAGGCGCACATCGCGGCCGCGCGGGCGGCGGTGGGCCTGGTCGACGACGCCGACCTGGACTGGAAGGACGACGAGCGGATCCGGTTCTCGCTGACCAACATCGTCGACGCGCTGGCACCGAGCAACACCCCGCTGAACCCGCTGCTGTGGAAGGCGCTCATCGACACCGGCGGGAAGAACGCCGTCAGCGGGGCGCGCCGGCTGGTCAGCGACCTCGCGACCAAGCCGCGGGTGCCCTCGATGGTCGAGCCCGACGCCTTCACCGTGGGCGAGGACCTCGCCGTCACCCCGGGCGCGGTCGTGCTGCGGACGCCGGTGTTCGAGCTCATCCAGTACCGGCCGACCACCGAGACCGTGCGGTCGGTGCCGCTGGTCATGGTCCCGCCGACGATCAACAAGTACTACATCACCGACCTCGCGCCCGGGCGCAGCATCGTCGAGCACTACGTGGCCGCCGGCCAGCAGGTCTTCATGATCTCGTGGCGCAACCCCGACGAGCGGCACGCCGACTGGAGCATGGACACCTACGGGCAGGCCGTCCTCGACGCGATGGACGCCGCCGAGCGGATCACCGGCAGCGACCGGGTGGCGCTGCAGGGCTTCTGCTCCGGCGGGATCATCCTCGCGATGGTGCTGGCCCACCTCGCGGCCACCGGCGCGCAGGAGCGAGTCACCGCCTCCAGCTACGCCGTCACCGTCCTGGACTGGGGGCAGGCCGGCACGCTGGGCGCGCTCATGGACGAGGAGGGCATCAAGGCCGCGACCGAGAAGTCGCGGAAGAAGGGCTACCTGGACGGCGCCTCGCTGGCCGAGGTCTTCGCCTGGCTGCGGCCCAACGACCTGGTGTGGAACTACTGGGTCAACAACTACCTGCAGGGCAACCCCCCGCCGGCCTTCGACATCCTCTACTGGAACTCCGACACGACCCGGATGAGCGCGGGGCTGCACCGTGACTTCATCGACGTGGCCTTCGGCAACAAGCTCACCCGGCCCGGGGCCACCACGATGCTGGGCTCCCCGGTGGACCTCTCCAAGGTGGAGGTCGACGCCTACGTCACCGCGGGGATCGCCGACCACATCTGCCCGTGGCAGTCCTGCTACCGGACCACCCAGCTGCTCGGCGGGGCCAGCCGGTTCGTCCTCTCCACCAGCGGGCACATCGCCTCGCTGGTCAACCCGCCGACCAACCCCAAGGCGTCCTTCCAGCTCGCTCCCGAGACCCCGGCCGACCCCGAGCGGTGGCTCGAGCTCGCGGAGAAGCAGAAGGGCTCGTGGTGGCCGGACTACGTGTCCTGGCTGGCCGAGCGCACCGGCGACCTGGTCCCCGCTCCCGAGTCGCTGGGCTCCGCGGACCTCCCCCCGCTGGCGGAGGCGCCGGGCACGTATGTCTTCGACAAGTAGGCCGCCGGCCAACTCCTCCCGGGCGCCCGCGTCCTCGCGCGACACCGTCCGCAGCCTCACCGTCGCCGGCCGCACCCTGCGCGTGGCCGTCCGGCAGGGCGACGACTCGGCGGTCCCGCCGCTGCTGCTGATGAACGGCATCGGGGCGAGCCTGGAGGTGCTGCAGCCCTTCGTCGACGCCCTCGACCGGCGGCGGACGGTGATCCGCTTCGACGTCCCGGGTGTGGGCGGCTCGCCGCGGCCGGTGGTGCCGTACGTCCTCGCGACGTTCAGCCCGGTGGTCGCCAGGGTGCTCAGCCGGCTGGGCCACGAGGAGCCGGTCGACGTCCTGGGGCTGTCGTGGGGCGGGGGGCTGGCCCAGCACTTCGCCGTCCAGCACCGCCGCCGGTGCCGTCGCCTGGTGCTGGCCGCGACCGGCACCGGGTCGCTGATGGTGCCGGCGCACCCGCGGGTGCTGGCCCGGATGCTCACCCCGCGCCGGCACCGGGACCCCGACTACACCCGCGAGGTGGCCGGGACGATCTACGGCGGGTCCATCCGCCAGGACCCCGCGTTGGCGGCGCGGGTGCTGCACTCGGCCACCCGCCTGGGGCCGCGGCGCGGGTACTACTACCAGCTGGCGGCGAGCGCGGGCTGGAGCAGCCTGCCGTTCCTGCGGCTGATCCGGCAGCCCACGCTGGTCGTCGCCGGTGACGACGACCCGATCATCCCGCTGGTGAACGCGCGGATCCTGGCCCGGCTCATCCCCGACGCGCAGCTGCACGTGTACGGCGGGGGGCACCTCGCGCTGATCACCGACGCTCCGGAGCTGGCGCCGGTGGTGGAGCGCTTCCTCGACTGAGCCGGCGGCGCCACCGCCCGGTCCCGGGCCCGGCGGTGGTCCCTGCTCAGCAGCGATCGGTCAGCAGTCGCAGTCGCACGTCCCGTCGCAGCAGTCGGGGTCGCAGACCGGGGTCAGCTCGCGCACGTGTCTCACCTCCTCCCCGCCGGTGGGCACCAGGTGCCGGGGCTCGGAGGTGGGCAGTCGGCGGCGGGCAGGGCCTCGGCCATGGTGGCCATCTCGGCGCGCAGCGCGGCCAGCCGGGCGATCTCGGCGTCCACCTCGGCCATCCGCCTCCGGAGCAGCGTCTCGGCCGGCTCGCACGGGCAGGTCCCGGTGTCGCGGACGGCGAGCAGGCTCCGGATGTCGGCCAGCCGGAGCCCGAGCCGCTGGGCGCCCTGGATGAACCGCAGGCGGTCGACCGCCCCGTCGTCGTACGCCCGGTAGCCGGTCGCCGTGCGCGCGGGGGCGGGGAGCAGGCCGGCCCGCTCGTAGTAGCGGACGGTGTCCGGCCGGACCCCCACGGCCCGCGCCAGCTCGGCGACCCGCATCCCGCGCCCGACCGTCGACGTCATGCGCGGGACGCTAGGCCTTGGAGTCGGGTCCAGGGTCAAGCCCTGCGGCGGATCAGTCCGCCGTCCGGACGAGGTGCGCACCGGCGAGGACGTCGACCTCGAAGCCCCGCGCCCGGAGCACGTCGGCCAGCGCGCGGTTCATGACCTGCTGCACCAGCGCGTCCGCCGTGGCGCCGTGGACCTGGTCGACGCTCATCCGGTCGTGCTGGCGCCAGCTGACGACGACGCCGCCGAGGTCCTGGTCGGGGATCAGGCAGGCGCCGCCGTGGACGCTGTCCGGCCCGTCGGCGTCGTGCACGGGCAGCCCCGCCTCCGACAGCGCGGCGGCCACCTCGACGACCGCCGTGGTCAGCGGGTCGTCGTCGGGCAGGTCGGCGTCCCAGTCCTCGGGCAGCCGGTCCAACTGCCCGCCGAGGTGGGCCAGCCACGCCCAGTCCTGCGGGGACGGCCGGCGGGTGAACCCGCCGTCGGCGCGCCGGGCGCCGAAGACCGGCCGACCGCCGTCCTGCTCCGGTCCGGCGGCCAGCCCGGCCTCGGCGCGCTCGGAGAACGGGCCGGCCAGGACCCGGACCCCGCCGTCGGCCTCGTCGGCCACCAGCCACCAGCCCTGGCGCGCCGCACCTCGGCCGACGACGACCTTCCCGCTGGACAGTCCACCCACGCTGCTGCTCATCACCACTCCCGCCCGTGTGCCGACGCTGGGGAAGTGCGCCGGCTCCCCGCGACCGGCGAACCGGGGAGCGGGGTGGCGAAAACGTATGCCGGGACGCGCCGCCGGGCGCCGCTCCGGACACGGCTCCGGGGGCCGCGTACCCGGATCGTTGCGAAGGGCCTCTCCGCGGCCGGTGACCTGCGTCTCCGGGCGCCAACATGTAGACACCGCCGACCGGATCCGAGCGTGGCGCGCGCCAGAACCGGGTCGACGACCCCGGAAGGGGCCTCGGCGCGCGGCGCGTCGCCCGTGCCACCACCGCGGTCAGGTGGGCAGCGTGCGGCGGAGTGCCCCGGTCAGAGTCGCCCGGTCGAGCGTCTCGAGGTACCCGGGCACACCGTGGTCGCCCGCCCGAACGCCCGAGCCGACCGGAGTCGTGACGGAGACCGGCCGTCAGCCCGGGCCGATGGGGTGGATGAGGTCGTAGGCGTCGGAGAGCTTCTTGGGGACGACCATGCGCCACGCGTCGACGACGAGCTCCCGGGCCTCGGTCGAGTCCAGTGCAGCGAGGTGCGCGTGGACCCAGTTGAAGCGCATGTCCGACGCCGCCGGCAACTGGAACGTGCACGGCTCGCTCAGGACCAGCGCCTCTCGCTCCTCCTTGGGGAACGCGAAGCCCATCACGCTCTCGTCCGAGGAGAACGCCACGTAGACGATCTGCTCGACCCGGAACTTCAACCTGCCGTGTACGTACACCTGGTACGAGCGCTCCAGTTCCGCACCCAGCGGCCGAACGTCCTCGATCACTGCCATGTCAGAACCCATCCGTCACGACCGTCCGCACGCCGCCTGTCACCCACGACGTGGTCTGCTCGGTCCGTCCGCTCCTCTGAGTCGCGCACACGACGTGGACTGCGACGGCAGGACTGGGTGATCGGTCGTCGCGTTCCCCGGTGTGTGGAGTCGCCCGCCGGGTCCTACTCGACCGGCCCGGTGGTCGTGGTGGACGGCGTCGTCGAGCCCGAGACGCCGCTCCCCCTGCCGTCCAGCACCAGCGACGCCAGGAAGAAGAGCAGGACCGCGGTCGCGACCAGGATCCCGGCGGTCACCAGGAGCTTCTCCACCATCAACACGGGGCCATCCTCGGGGTCGGACCGGTGGGTGTCACCGGGTCGGTACGCGGGTCGGTCGTGGCATCGGCCGCCCCCGGCGTCGGTGCGCGGGGAGGGGCTGGGGTCAGCGGGCGGCGCCGTCGCGCTGCGTCGCGGTGAACACGAAGCTCAGGTCGCTGGACGCGCGCTGGAAGCCGTCGCCGGCCGTTCCCGGCAGGAACGCGGTCACCAGCAGGTGGTCGACCCCGCCCGGGGTCAGGGTCGCGGCGCCCTGCAGGACCTCGTCCATGACCACGCGGCCGGCGTAGAAGTCGGTCACGTCACCGGAGCAGGCGTAGCCGGCACCGACGACGTCCCAGGCCTTCGAGCAGGACCGGACCTCCAGCTGCAGGCCGTTCTCGGCGTCGGTGTCCAGGACGCTCGACACGGTGGCCACCGAGCGCAGGCTGACCGAGCTGTACGGCGTGCTGCCGTCGTTCACCAGGTCGATCGGCCGGGTGTAGGAGTCCCCGGGCAGCCAGCCTCCGGCGAGCGCCGGCACGGTCGCCGCCGCAGCAGGGGACAGTGCGATGGACAGCACGCCGGTCTTCACGGTGGTGTCGACCGGGGTGGTGCTGTCGGTGAAGGTGCCGAAGGTGCCGAGGCCGGCGACCGCCGCCGCGACCCCGACGACGCCGATGGAGCCGGCGACCCTCGCCGCGGTGCGCCGTCGGGTGCTGGGAGCGTTCCTCACGGGGTCCTCCAGGGTCGTGGCGGTGGGGTCTTCCACCGACAGCCACGACTCTGGAACGCCAGCCGCACGACCGGCTGCGGGAATCCGCAAGACACCCGCAAGGTCCGGGCAGCCAGGGGGGTGGACCCCAGCCGACTCGCCCCGTCCCGCTCCGGGGTGCCAGGCGGCACCCCACCACGAGCCTCCCCGCAGGAGTCAGTCCCGCAGCACAGCGGTGTCGCCCTCGTCAGGGCTGCCGGTGAGCCGGGTGGTGTCGAGCAGAGTGGTCAGGACGCTCAGGGCGCGACGCAGTTCCAAGTCCGTCGGGGCTCCGTACCCCAGGACCAGACCGGGGGACGACGCCGGTGCAGCGTAGTAGTCGGCGAGGTCGGCGACGATCACGCCTCGGCGGGCGGCGGCGCGCACCAGCGCGGCGGCGTCGGTGCCCGGGCTGAGATGGACGACGACGTGCAGACCGCCGTCGAGGGCGCCGAGGGTGACGTCCGGCCGGTTCCCGAGCGCAGCAGCCACCAGGCCGCGACGGTGGCTGTACTGCCGCTGCGCCCGCGCAGTGTGGCGGGCGAGGCCACCGCCGGACAGGAAGTACGCGAGGGCGGCCTGCTGCACTCCGGACACCGGCGTGTCCAGCTGGGCGCGAGTCGCCCGCAGCCGGTCGCCGACCGATCCGCGGACGATCATCCAGCCGCAGCGCAGCCACGGCGTGAGCGTCTTCGACCAGCTCCCGATCAGCACCACGTCGGCCCGGGACGGCAGCGAGGCCATGGCCGGGAGCGGCCTGCGCCGATGGCGGAACTCGCTGTCGTAGTCGTCCTCCAGGACGACGACCTCTTCGGCCGCGGCCCAGCGGAGCAGGTCGAGCTGCTCCTGCACCGGCATCCGGCCGCCGAGCGGGTACTGGTGGGACGGAGTGAGCAGAACTGCGTCCGGCGCCGGGGACAGGGCGGCCAGGTCGGCGACCCGGGGGCCATCGGCGTCGACGGGCAGCGCCTCGACGCGGGCGCCTGCCGCACTCAACACCCGGCGGGCCGTGGGGTAGCTCGGGTCCTCGACGACGATCCGCGGTCGGTGCTGCCCTGCCCCCAGGGCCATGGCCACCAACACGAGGGCGTCGCTGGCGCCGGCGGTGATGAGGACCTCGTCAGCGGTCGCCTCCACGCCCCGGACCCGGTGCAGGTACACGGCCACGGCGTGCCGCAGCGACGGCAGCCCGAGGTGGTCAGGCGGCTCGGCCGGGACGCTCTCGGCGACCGCCCGGCGCCAGGCCGAGCGCCACTCGGGATCCTGGAGCAACCGGGTCGCAGGACGCCCCGGCGTCAGGTCGAGGACGGCTCGGGCCACCGACTCGTCCGCCGCCTGGTCCGGCCCGGACGGCGCGCGGCTCGCGGTCCCGTCGGGGCGGACCGCGACCACCGTCCCCCCGCCCCGACGGCCGGTCGCGAAGCCCTCGCCGACCAGCTGCTCGTAGGCGTTGACCACCACGCCGCGGGAGACCCCGAGATCGGCGGCCAAGGCGCGGCTGGACGGCAGGGTGTCCCCGGGCCCGAGGGCGCCGCCCAGGACCGCGGCCCGCACCGAGGCTGCGATCTGCACGCTCAACGGCGCATCGGCCGCACGGTCCACGCGGACGAAGAGCTCACCGGAGCGGGACACTTGGTCCTCCTGCATCCGCTCGGTTTGGACTTCTGCAAGGACCAAGGTAGCGCCCACCGTGGAGGAGCCACGATCCAGCGGCCCCCGACAGAGGACGACCATGAGCGAGCAGACGCCTCCCACCTCCGGCACCGGCACCGGCACCGACCGCGTCAAGCGCGGCCTCGCCGAACAGCTCAAGGGCGGCGTGATCATGGACGTCGTGACGCCCGAGCAGGCCCGCATCGCCGAGGACGCCGGCGCCGTCGCCGTCATGGCACTCGAGCGGGTGCCCGCCGACATCCGCGCGCAAGGCGGGATCGCGCGCATGAGCGATCCCGACATGGTGCAGGGGATCATCGACGCGGTGTCCATCCCGGTGATGGCCAAGGCCCGGATCGGTCACTTCGTCGAGGCGCAGGTGCTGCAGAGCCTCGGCGTGGACTACGTCGACGAGTCCGAGGTCCTCAGCCCCGCCGACGAGGCCCACCACATCGACAAGCGCGCGTTCACCGTGCCGTTCGTCTGCGGCGCGACCGACCTGGGCGAGGCGCTGCGCCGGATCGACGAGGGCGCAGCGATGATCCGCTCCAAGGGCGAGGCCGGCACCGGCAACGTCGTCGAGGCCACCCGGCACATGCGCGCCCTGCGCGCCGGCATCCGGCGGCTGGCCGTCCTGGACGAGACCGAGCTGTTCGTCGCCGCCAAGGAACTGCGCGCGCCGCACGACCTGGTCGTCCAGGTGGCCCGCGCGGGCAGGCTGCCGGTCGTGCTGTTCACCGCCGGCGGCATCGCCACCCCCGCCGACGCGGCGATGATGATGCAGCTGGGCGCCGAGGGCGTGTTCGTGGGCTCCGGCATCTTCAAGTCCGGCGACCCCGCCCGGCGGGCGGCGGCCATCGTCCAGGCGACGACGTTCCACGACGACCCAGCCGTGATCGCCAAGGTCTCGCGCGGCCTCGGCGAGGCGATGGTGGGCATCAGTGTGGACACGCTGCCGGAGTCGCAGCGGTTCGCCGCCCGCGGCTGGTGAGCCCGCCCCGGGTCGGGGTGCTGGCGCTGCAGGGCGACGTCCGCGAGCACCTCGCCGTCCTCACCGCGGTGGGTGCCGAGGCGGTACCGGTCCGGCGCCCGGCGGAGCTGGCCGCCGTGGACGGGCTGGTCCTGCCCGGCGGGGAGTCGACGACGATGGCGAAGCTCGCCGTACGCACCGGGCTGCTCGAGCCGCTGCGCGACGCCGTCCGCAGCGGGCTGCCCGTCTACGGGACGTGCGCCGGGCTGGTGCTGCTGGCCGACCGACTGCTGGACGCGCCGCCGGACCAGCCCACGATCGGCGGCCTCGACGTCACGGCGCGCCGCAACGCCTTCGGCCGGCAGGCCGAGTCCTTCGAGTCGCGTGTGCCGCTGGCCGGCGTGCCGGGAGAGCCCTTGTCGGCGGTGTTCATCCGCGCGCCCTGGGTGGAGCAGGCCGGGCCGGGGGTCGAGATCCTCGGGCAGGTCGTGGGTGGAGCAGCCGACGGCAGGATCGTCGCGGTGCGCCAAGGCGACGTCCTGGCCACCAGCTTCCACCCCGAGCTGACCGGAGACACCCGGGTGCACGCGATGTTCGTGGGGATCGTGCGTGGCGCGGTCGGCCGGCGGCGGCACCGCACCTCGACGTCGACGGAACCGGCAGGCTCTCCAGCCCGCATCTCGGCGTCGACGACGACCTGACCGAGCCGGCCGCTCGAACGGCCGCCGCGGCGAGCGAGGCGGGCAGGCGCGTGTGGGCGGGGTGCGGGTGCAGCAGTCGCCGGGCAGTCAGCGACGCCCGGGCAGCGCCCGACAGCTGCTGCACCACCGAGGCCACCGGATGGCCCTCACCCGGAGAGCCGGGTGGCGCGACGCAGCGCCGCGAGCCCGTCCGCGGTGCCTGGCCAGTGCCGGCCGACCGCATCGACGCCGGCGTGGCGGACGACCGAGCGCAGCACCAGCACGACGAGCACGGCGTCGTCGGCGTAACCGAGCACCGGCACGAAGTCGGGCACGAGATCGATCGGTAGTGCCAGATAGACCAGCAACAACCACAGCCGGACGCGCACCCCGCGGGCCAGGCTGGGATCTCCGGCCAGTCGGCGCACGAGCCGCAGCACGTCCGGCAGCAGCCGCAACAGCTCCCGCAGCCGCAACTCGTCCGGCCGGGACCGCCACAGAACCGCCATCAGGGCGAGCCAGCAGAGGAGCAGGCCCCCGACGACGCCGACCAGCGTCCACGCCCACCCTGGCACCGGACACCACCTCTCGCGGCTCCTGGACCGCCGGCGCAGCGGCGGTCGGGTGTGGCCCCCCGGTCGGCTCGACCCAGGCAACCACGGGTCGTCTCAGACCCGGCAGGGCCGGCCGGCGACGGAGCGCGCGCCGAGCGGGTGGCCGCCGGCCTGCGCTGCGGCACCGTCTGGATCAACGACTACCACCCATACGTCCCTGGAGCAGAGTGGGGCGGACGCGGGCAGTCCGGCA
The DNA here is from genome assembly GCF_048569675.1 of Geodermatophilus sp. CPCC 206100. Taxonomy (NCBI): domain Bacteria; kingdom Bacillati; phylum Actinomycetota; class Actinomycetes; order Geodermatophilales; family Geodermatophilaceae; genus Geodermatophilus; species Geodermatophilus sp. CPCC 206100. The sequence goes on along the minus strand of NZ_JAQISV010000037.1, from coordinate 22,265 downwards.
TGGGCAGGGAGCTCGGGCCCACTGGGCTGGCCGAGTACCGCGAGCTCAAGCACGTGTGGCGTCGTCGGTCACCGCAGTTCAGCGGCTGGCTCGGACAGTCGGTCACGACCGACTGCAGGGCGGTTTCGGTGGGCCCCGTGGGGATCGAACCCACAACCCGCGGATTAAAAGTCCGCTGCTCTGCCAGTTGAGCTAGAGGCCCAGGGGATCCGTAGTTCCATCGGTGTTGTCCTCGGGGTTTCCACGAAGCCCGACTCGGCCCTCGGATCCCGCCGCCGCGGAGCCTACGGCAGGCCGATCCGCGGCGAGCGCACCGCGACGGTGCATCCCCGCCCTGGTCGCTTCCCCTACTGGATCGGCCCGTATCCGTCCTCCAGGCGGCACGGCGTTCCGCTCTACGACAGGTACCGCCCCGTCCGCGAGCAAGCAGGCGGGATCGGGATGCTCCGCAGAGGCCGCGCCCATCGGGCCGCTTCGGCGACCACGAGTCGCGGTCCAAGCACGCACTGTCACCGAAGTGACATGCTTCCGCTCATGGTCGAGAACGACGAGGTTCCGCACGCGGCGCAGCAAGCGTCAGGCACTGATGTGTTCCGGGTGCAGACCACACGGCCGGACGGCACCGAGGAAACCGTCGAGGTCATCAAGACACATGGCGGATACCTGACGCGCGCAGACAGGCCCGCCGGAGCCACGGGCACGCCGAACAGCACCAGTGCGGACCCGGTCGCGCTCGTGCAGGCAGCACTGGTCGTCGACGCCGTGAACAGCGTCCGGATCACGCCGGCAGTCTGGGGACCCGCTCCCTCGGAGTTGCTGGCGGCACTGCGCATCGACCCCTCAGCGCTCGACGGGGAGCAGGGCGATGACAGGTTCGACATCATGGTCGAAGGCCTGGAGGAGCGCATCGTGGCCGTCCCGTGTTGGGTGGGTGACTCCCACGTTGCGGGTCTCGTTCACGAAGGACGCGTCGTTCCGGTGTTCTTGGACGACGGGGAGGCGCTCGCGGGTGACGAGCTCGCTGGGTACACGTGGTCCAGCGAGAGCGGCGGTGCTCCGATCAGCTGGAACGGCGGCGCCGAACTGCGGCGGTTGAACGGGCCCCTGGGCCTCGACCACCGCTGGGGTGACATCGAGACTGGGAGCTCACTCGTCGAACTCCCCGCGGATTCTGCCGCCCTCGCCCAACTCATCGGCGACTGGCTGAGCGGCGAGGACGGCACCAGCCTGCTCGGCGCCGCCTTCGCGTACGAACCGTTCGACCCGGGCGGGTCACTGTCGGCCGAGGACCGTGAGGAGTGGCAGCATCTCCTCAACGCCGTCGACGTCACCGTCATCCTCGCCCTCGACGCGGGTACCCAGCTCCTGGTGCGCCAGGTGCTCGAGCGCCAGGACGACTACGCGGCCCTCACGGACGCGCTGGCGCACCCAACGGGCCGGGACGGACAGAAACTCCAGCGTGCACTCGAGAAGTTCGCCGACCACGGACGCGTGTTGGAGGACGTGCTCAACTGGCGCACCGACTGACAGCCCGACTCGCAGGTCGCGACTGCCGCCCCGCTGAGCCGGCGCCCGTTACGCGTTCTACTCGTTCGCGACGTTGCCCCCCGGGCACCAGTCAGCTGGCGACCAGGACCGGCTGGTGCGAACAGAGCGCATTCCACTACCGAGGACGGCGGACGTCGGGAGCCGATCAGGGGTGTCGTCAGGCTCCGGGTCCGGTGCGGCCGCGCCCCGTCCCCGGCCCCGGGCGACCTCCGTCGCCCCCCGGCTGCCCGCCGAGCAGCTCGCCGGTGTGCACCAGGTGGTCGGCGACGTCCCGCACCTTCCGGTTGAGGCGCATCGACGCCTGGGCCAACACCTGGAAGGCCTGGTCGACTGGGAGCTCGTAGTGCTCCATGAGCACCCCCTTGGCCTGGTCGATGACCGCGCGCGACTCGAGTGCGCGCTGGAGGTGGTCGGCCGCGTCGCGGGCGTTCCGGTAGGCGTGCAGATTGCCGGCCGCGACGGCGGCGTAGGGCCCGAACCGGGTGGCGAACGCTCAGCTGTAGCCGCCGAACGCGGCCACCCCGCGCGCGTAGATGTTGAGCGCGCCGCTGAGCTCCTGCTCCGCGTCGATGGCCAGCGGACCGAGAGGGAGCTGAGGCAGCCGAGCCGGCTGGAGAACACGAAGAACACTCCCGAGCAGGTGCCCCAGCGAGCCCTCCTCGAACCGGAACGTGACGGTCCGTGTTCTTCGTCACGGCGTTTCACCTGTTCGGGGGATGCCGGACCCCGCTGTCGACTACGTAGCGTGATCGCAGTCCGAGCGGCACTCGGCGCCCAGCGCGCCGCCGCCCCGGCACCGGCGCCCCCCGACGGGCGCCCCAGGCCCCGGCCCGGTCGCTCCGTTCCCCCCGGGGCGGCCGGGCCGGTCTCCATCCCGCCTCACCCGGCCGGCGCGCACACCCGGTCCACCAGCTGCCACAGCAGGTCCTGCTGGGCCGCGTCGACGGGCAGCCGCACCGGCACCGGGTCGGCGTCGTCCACGACCACCTGCAGCGGGAAGACGAACGGCTGCTTGGTCTCGGCGAGCACGTGCGGCTCGCAGGTCGCCGACGTGAGCGTCACCCCGGCCCGCGCCTCGTCGTCGTCCGCCCCGAGGCCGAGGGGCAGCCCGTCGACGGCGACGTCGAAGACGACGCTGTCCCGGACGTCGACGGCGGACACCGCGCGGTCGTCGTCCCCCCGCCGGCGCAGGACGAGGGTCCCGGTGACCTCCTCGTCGCCGGCCGTCATCCCGGTCAGCACGACGTCGACGACGGCACGCACCCCGGCCAGCGCGCACTCCTCCTCGTGCACCACCTCGAGGTCGTCGCCGGTCAGGGGTACGCGGACCTCCTCGACGGCACCCCCCGGCCGGGTCACGCTGAGCCGTGCCGCGGCCGGCGACGGACCGCCCGTGCACACCGGCGCGCCGTAGGGCGTGGGCAGGTCGATGACCCGCCCCGGCCGGAACTCGGCCGTGACCGCCGTGGCCGGCTCCGGCACGAAGCCCGGGGAGTCGATCGCGACGGCGGTGACGGTGAACGGCTCGTCGCCGGTGTCGCTCACGCGGACCTGCACCTGACCGCCGACCACCACGTCGGTGCGCAGCCGCACCACCTCGGCCTCGACCCCCGGCACCGCCGGGACGGCCGGGGCGGCCGGGGCGGCCGACGACGGCGCCGTCCCCGCCGGCCGGGCCGCGGGCGGCTCCCCGCTGCACGCCGCGCACAGCAGGACGACCGCCGCTCCCAGCGCCGCGCCCCTCATGGCGCCGCAGCGTAGGACGGGCGGACCCGCCGGGAACCCCTACTCGTGCCGGCCGGGGAGGCGGGCCATGACCCGGCCGGCCTCCATGCGCACCTCGAGCTTCTCCTGGGGGTTGGCCGCCGGCCCGCGCCGGGGCGCACCGTTGTCCAGGTCGAACGCCGACCCGTGCCACGGGCAGACCAGGCAGTCCGATCCGCGTACCTGCTCGACCGAGCCCTCGTACAGCGGGCCGGACAGGTGCGAGCAGGCCCCCACCATGACGTCGACCCGCGTGCCGCGGCGGACGACGGCCAGCGGGACGTCGACGCTCGCGCCCTTGCCGGGCCGCAGGGCCGGGCGCCCCTCGGGCAGGTCGTCGAGCGGACCGAGGTCGAGCCAGTCGGTGCTCAGCGCGCGGGCCGCCGTCACGGCGTGCGAGGCCCCCGAGGACTGCGCGTAGGACATGTGCCCACCGACGGCGGCCGAGCCGCCCGCGACGCCCAGCCCGGCGTAGGCGAGCACCCGCCCCAGCCCGTCCCGGCCCCGGCCGCGCGCGACGAGGGACCCGACGTAGAGGCCGAGCGCGACGGTGTTGGCCAGCGCGTGTACCGCCCCGAGCCGGCGCACCCCCACCTCCTGCTCCGACCAGTCGGCGGCGCCGGACAGGGCCGCGGGGACGGCGGCGGCGACGCCCGTGCCGATGAGGACCGTGGCCGCCGGCCGCAGCCGCGGAACGGCGTCCAGGAGCCCGGCGGACACCCAGCTGCCCACGGGGACCTGGACGAGGACGGGGTGCAGCGGATGGCCGAGCCAGGTGCCGTGCAGCAGGTCCTTGACCCCCTGCGGCAGCCCGTCGCGGACCGCCCGGCGGGCCGGCTCGATCGCCTTGTCGAAGGTCGCCACGTCTGACAACCGGTCCAGGATCCCCATGAGGCTCATGGCGCACCCCTACCCTGGGCGCGCGGCGACGATGCCGTCGCTCCGGGGTGCAGCAGGACCGCCGACCCACCGTTTCGGGTGACCGGGGAATAAGGGCTGGCCCCCAGGAGATTGTCAGAGGCACCCTGGACCGTGCACCCCGTGACCACTGGAAGGACCGTCGTGACCTGCCCGTCACTGCACTCCCGCCGTCCGGTGGCCGGTGGCGCGGTCGGGAGCATCGCGGCCCGGGTCCGGGGCGAGGACATGCTCGGCCAGTTCGCCCGGTTCGTGCTGGTCGGCGGCGTCACCACGGTCGTCTACGCGCTGCTGTTCATCACGCTCCGGGCCCTCGGGTACCTGCCGGCCCACCTGATCGCCACGGCCGCGTCCACCGCCCTGGCCAACGAGCTGCACCGCCGACTGACCTTCCGCGCCGGCGAGCGGGTGCACTGGTTCACCGCCCAGTGGGAGGCCGGCGGCATCACCGTCATCGGCCTGTTCGCCACCAGCGCGGCCCTGGGCGTGCTGGACTCCACCGTCGGCTCGGTCAGCATCTACGTGCAGGTGTCCTGCGTCGTCGCGGTCACCGGCCTGATCGGGCTCATGCGCTTCATCGCCCTGCGGTGGATCTTCCGCGCCACCCCGGCGGTCGACCCCGCCTGACACCCGCCACAGGAGTCCCGGCTCGCTAGCCTGGGGACGGTGAGCGAGCCGAGCCCTCCCGGTGGCGCCGCCCGACGGGCGGAGCTGCTGCGCACCGCGCGACGCTGGGCCGTGCGGCTCGTGGTCGCCGGCGCGGGCGCGCTGCTGGGCATCCTCCTGCTCGGCCGGGTCGACGCCCCGCTCGGGCCCTTCGACGCGACGATCGCCTTCCGCCCCGGCGGCGGCGGGGCCGACCTCGACGTCCCCCCGCTGGGCGCGCTGCAGGTCGACGCCTACGACGGTCCGCTGCGGCTGGACATCCAGATCACCCGGGTCGACGAGCTCCGCGCCCAGGTCCTGGCCACCGACCCCGCCCGGCTGGACGGCGTGGTCGACCGCGTGGCAGCCGACCTGCGGAACGCCGTCGAGCGGGTGGCCGTGCTCACCGCTCTGGCCGCCGTCCTCGGGGCGACGGCGACGTCCCTGCTGGTGCTGCGGCGCCGTCCGGAGCCGGTCATCGCGCTGGGGCTGTCCACCGCCCTGGTCGCCGGGACCGCCGGCCTCGGCGCGCTGACCTGGCGGCCCGAGGCGCTGTCGCAGCCCACCTACACCGGGCTGCTGGTCAACGCGACCAGCCTCATCGGCAGCGCCCAGGACATCGTCGCCCGCTTCGACGCCTACCGGGCCTCGCTCGAGGACCTCGTCACCAACGTCAGCACGCTCTACTCGACCCTGTCCGCCCTCCCCCCGCCCGGCGGGGCCGCCAGCACGGTGTCCCTGCTGCACGTGTCCGACCTGCACCTCAACCCCGCCGGCTTCGACCTGGTGCGCCAGGTGGTCGACCAGTTCGACGTCGACGGCGTCCTCGACACCGGCGACATCACCGACTGGGGCAGCCAGCCGGAGAACCAGCTCATCACGGCGGTCGGCGACCTCGACGTCCCCTACGTGTTCATCCGCGGCAACCACGACTCGGCCGTCACCGCGGGCCTCGTGGCCGCCCAGCCGAACGCGACCGTGCTGGACGACTCGGCGGTCGGAGTGGCCGGGATCCGGGTCGTCGGGACGCCGGACCCCCGCTTCACCCCCGACCCCGCCACCGACGGCGACGCCGAGTCGCTGGAGGAGAGCGGGGAGGGCCTCGTCGAGGTCGTCGAGGGCCTGGACGAGCCGCCGGCGATCGCGATGGTGCACGACCCGGAGCAGGCGACCCCGCTGGACGGCGACGTCCCCGTGGTGCTGGCCGGCCACACCCACGAGCGTGAGGTCACCGAGCTCGACGGCGGCACCCTGCTCATGGTCCAGGGCTCCACCGGCGGCGCCGGGCTGCGGGCGCTACAGGGCGAGTTCCCGGAGCCGCTGACCTGCACCGTGCTCTACCTCGACCCGGTCAGCGGCGCGCTGACCGCCTACGACGACATCACGCTCGGGGGCCTGGGCGAGACGGAGGTGACCATCGAGCGCGTCGTGGTCGCCGCGTCGACGGACGACGGGGAGGACGGCGACACGGAGGACGGCGCCGGGGAGGACGGCGCCGGGGAGGACGGCACCTCACCCCCCGCCTCCCCGACGGAGTGAGGCAGGGGATCTACCCTCGGCCCATGTCCACGACGACGTCGACCCGCGCCGCCCGGCTGGCCGCCGCCGCCCTCGCCGGTGGGCTCGCCCTCGCCGGCTGCTCCTTCTCCTCGAACAACTTCTCGTGCAGCGGCAGCTCCTGCTCGGTGACGCTGAACGGAGAGGGCTCCGAGGTCGAGATCCTCGGGACGTCGCTGGCGTTCGGCGGCGTCCAGGACGGGCGGGCCAGCCTCAGCGTGGGCGGCGCCAGCATCTCCTGCGCCCAGGGCGAGACGGTGAGCGCCGGCTCGCTGACCCTGGAGTGCACCACGGTGGAGGCCGACTCCGTGGAGCTCACCGCCTCGCTCGGCTGAGCGGCGGGCGGTCAGCCGCGGTCGGCGATGTCGACCACGATCCGGGTCGGCTCGGCGAGCGCGTACACCCGGAAGGGCACCTCCGCCGCCGTTCCGACGAACGCCACCGACGTCCCCTCGAAGGTGGCGTCCCAGGCGACCTCCGTCACGACCTGGGTGCCTGAGCCCGGCAGCGGGTCGGGGCCGCTCCACTCCTCGACCCCGGTGTCGTACGGGTAGCCCATGCCGGTCAGGGTGACCTGCAGGACCGCCTCGCCGGCGACCTCGACCGGCGCGCCGCTGCCCTGCGAGCTCGCCTGGTCGACGTAGCGGACGTCCCAGCCCGGCGTGCCCGTGCCGCCGACCTCGAACACGACGCGGTCGAAGCCCTGCTGCCGGCCCGTCCGGATCTCCGCGACGGTGCCCCGGGAGTCGGCGGACGCCTCCTGCTCGTCGGGCCGTGCGTCCCCGGGGAACGGCGTCGGCTCGGCCGGCGCGGGATCGCCCTCGACCGGGGTGTCCTCGGGGCTGCCGGTGGCGACGCTGCCGGCCGATGCGCTCGGGCTCGACGCCGGTGTGGTGCCGGGCGACGCCGCGGGCGTCCCCCCACCGTCGCCGCACGCGGAGAGCACCGCGGCGGCCAGCAGCAGCGACGGACAGGCCCGGAGGACGGCGCGGCGACTCACCCGCAGAGCGTGACACCCCTCCGGACCGTGACGACGCCACCGCGCGGCCGTGTCGCCGTCCGGCGCAGCCCGCACCCGCTCCGCCGGGCACCCCGTGTCAGGGGTGCGGCCGGGACCATGTATCGTTCTGTCCTGCCCCCGGCGAACACGAGCCCCCATCGTCTAGCGGTCCAGGACGCCGCCCTTTCAAGGCGGTAGCACGGGTTCGAACCCCGTTGGGGGCACGGCACCACCAGCAGTACCAGCAAGGCCCTGTAGCGCAGTTGGTTAGCGCGCCGCCCTGTCACGGCGGAGGTCGCGGGTTCGAGTCCCGTCAGGGTCGCTTCCCCGGTGGACACACCGGGAGGGGCAGGTAGCTCAGTCGGTACGAGCGCTCGCCTGAAAAGCGAGAGGTCGGCGGTTCGACCCCGCCCCTGCCCACACACACCGCACCGCGGCCCGATCCGGGCCGCCGTCCCCGAGGCCGGCGCCCGCGGGACCCGAGGCGGCGCCCGCCGCATCCGCCCGGTCAGCCGGCGCGGTCGGCCACCACCTGCGCGTAGACCTGGGCGTGCACGTCCTGGATCGCCGCCCGCTGCGCGTCCCGCCAGGAGCGGTCGGCCGGCCGGGGCGCGGGCCGGGTCAGCGCCGCCGCGACGGCGGCGTCCAGCGACACCGGGTCGAAGCCGCGCTCCTCGTCGCTGTCGTACACCACGACGTCCGACCACTGGTCGGCGAACCAGCCGCAGCTGGGGGCCACCACGCGGGTCCCGACGTCCCGGCAGATCTCCAGGTCCCGCGAGTGGGTGCCGCACTGCTCCGGCAGGACGGCGGCGTGCAGCTCCTGCAGCTGCTCCGGCCACGCCTCGACCTTGAGCGGCACGTACTCCAGGGTGTCGGCCGCGGCCGGGACCGGCGGCGGCTCGACGCCGTCCGCGAGCAGCACCCGCAGCCGCCCGCCGCCGTTGACCGCGCCGGCCAGTGCGGCGCGGACGACCCCCGCGGCGTCGGGCACCGCCGGGCCGTGCCCGCGCAGGGCCAGGCCCACCAGCCCGCGCTCGGCGCCCAGGCCGGGCACCGGCGTCACGATCGAGGGGTGCGCGACCACGATCGCCGTCCGGCCGAACCGCTCGGCGATGTCGTCGGCGGCTCCGGGCGTGAGGGTGAGCACCACCTCGGCCGTGGCCAGCAGCGCGGCGAGGTGCGCCTCGTAGCGCCGCGGCGAGGCCGACGTGGGGTCGCGCAGCTGGTGCACCGTCGTCACCAGGGGCAGCCCGGTCCGCCGGACGGTCTCCGTCCAGCTCACCATCTCGTCCTCGGGCAGGTGCGCGTAGCCGGAGTGCACGTGCACGACGTCGACCCCGGACGCGTGCGCGGCGAGGTAGGCGGGGTCCAGCCAGGGGCTGGGCTCGTGCGCCGGTCCGGCTCGGAGCACGCCGGCCGGCAGGACGGCGTCGACGTAGGCGTCGGTGTGGGGAACGGTCACCACCCGGATCCCCGCGGCTTGGGGCGCACTCACTGGGTCCTACTCCTCCTGCGCCGCGCTCTGCGACGGCAGGGGCGGTTCTTCCTTCGACGGGACGGATCGTTCCGATACCCATGGTCCGGAGAGCGGAACCCTGGAACGTCACCCTCGGTGCGCAGCCCCACCCGAAGGAGTCAGGCGCAGCGAGGCCAGGTGGGCGTGCACCAGGGTGATCGCCAGCGCCCCCTCGCCCACGGCCGACGCCACCCGCTTCACCGACCCCGAGCGGGTGTCCCCCGCGGCGAAGACGCCGGGGGTGCTCGTCTCCAGCAGCCCGGGCGGCCGGTCCAGCGGCCACGCGGGGTCGAGGTCCGGCGCGGTCAGCGCACTGCCGGTGATCAGGAACCCCCACCGGTCGCGCGCCAGCGTGCCGGCCAGCCAGTCGGTGCGGGGCTCGCTGCCGATGAGGAGGAACAGGACGCCCTCCTCCTCGGTCTCCTCGCCGCTGTCGAGGTCGCGCACCGTGAACGACTCGAGGAACTCGGTGCCGCGCCCGCTGACCACCTGCGCCCGCGGTCGGACGTCGACGTTCGGGAGCGCCGCCAGCTCGCGGATCAGGTAGTCCGACATGGTCTCGGCGAGCCCGTCCCGCCGGACGAGGAGCGTGACCCGGTCGGCGTAGCGCGACAGGTGCACCGCGGCCTGCCCGGCGGAGTTGCCGCCACCCACGACGAACACGTGCCGCCCGCGCATGGCCGGCGCCTCGCTGACCGCCGCGCCGTAGAAGACCCCGCGGCCGGCCAGCTCCTCCAGCTCCGGGACGCCGATCCGCCGCCAGGCCGCGCCCAGCGCGAGGATGACCGTCCGCCCGCACACCGACGTCCCGTCGGACAGCGCGAGGTGGTGGACGCCGTCCTCGCTCCGCAGCCCCTGGGCGTAGCGCATGAAGTGGAAGGTGCTGCCGAACGCCCACGCCTGCTGGTAGGAGCTGAACGCCAGCCGGTTGCCGCTGATGCCGGTCGGGAAGCCCGGGTAGTTGCGGATCATCGAACTGGTCCCGGCCTGCCCGCCGACGGCCTCGGCCTCCAGCACCAGGGTGGACAGGCCCTCGGAGGCGGCGTAGACGCTCGCGCCCAGCCCGGCGGGACCCGCGCCGACCACGACGACGTCGTAGACCGCCGAGGGGTCCAGCGGCTCGAACAGCCCGAAGGCCTCGGCCACCTCCAGGTCGGTGGGGTCCTGAAGCACCGGGCGCTCGGGGTGGAAGCGCATCACCACCACGGGCAGCCGCGGCGAGTCCAGCTCCAGCCCCTGCAGCAGCGCCTGGCCCCGCTCGCTGTCGGCCTCGTAGAAGCCGAGCGGGATGCGGTTGCGGTTCATCTGGTCACGCAGGTGCTGCGCCCGCGGCGACCAGCGCTCGCCGATCATGACCACGGCCTCGCGGCCGGCGCCCCGGCGGGTCGACCACTCGTCGAGGACCTCGGCCACCGCGCGGTTGAAGTCCTCGTCGGCCTGTTCCTCCGGCGCGTAGACCCACCGGTCGAGCTGGCCCAGGGTCAGCGCCTCGAAGATCGGGCGGGCGGTCTGCCACGCCCCCCACCGGATCAGCGCCACGGCGAGGGACGCGGGGTGCCGCGTGTGCAGCGAGCGCAGCACCGCCAGCCCGTCGGGGTCCTCGTCGCCGAACCCGCCGAGGAGGGCGGCCACCGGCGGGTCGCCCCAGGCGGCCAGCGCGGCCGGCACGTCCTCGGGCCGCATGCAGGCGATCACCACGTAGTCGCCGCCGTAGCGCCGCTTGAGCTCCCGGACGGTCGCCAGCCGGGGGGTCTCGTCCCGGCAGACGACGACCAGCGCCGCGTTGTAGCCCTCAGCCATGCCGGCCCCTCACCGGCGCCGGCGCCAGCCGCCAGCCGGCCGCGCCGGTGCCGATGACGGCGACCACCATGACGACCAGGACCCACGCCGCCGGGTCGCCCCACTCGACGGTGTCCGCGAAGCGCGCCACCGCCACGGCCACGAGCACGCCGAAGACGGTGTAGGCGATCGACGCCGTCCGCAGCCGCTCCAGGTCACCGGCCACCGCGGCCAGGGCCGTGGCCACGCCGAAGGCGACCAGCCAGGCGGCCACGGCCCGGGAGGTGAGCGGCGTCAGCGGCCACGGCCACAGCGTGCTCGCCGCCGCCGGGGCGGCGAACAGCACGGCGCCGACCCCGGTCAGCACGACGGACTCGGCGCCCAGCAGGCCGCGCAGCACCCGGGGCACCGGGTGCGTGGCCGGCGGGTCGCTCCCGGCCGCCCGCTCCTGCGGCAGCAGCAGCGCCAGCATCCCCAGCGGGACGACGACGTAGACGGTGAGCCAGAACCACGCCGCGGCCTGGGCGATCAGCGGCCGGTCGGCGAACTCGGCGGCGAAGTGGAACCGGTCCAGGTGCAGCAGCGTCGCGGCCAGCGTGATCACGACGAAGACCAGGATGGTCAGCAGCGGTACCCGGGTGCGCGCCCAGACCCCGTCCCGCAGGGACAGCACCACGAGCACGCACCCGGACGCGTAGCCGGCGCCGAGGAAGGCCGCGGTCAGCGGTGGCTGGATGGTCCAGGCGAAGGTCTGGTCGGTCTGCTCGGCCAGCACGAACAGCGTCACCACCGCCAGGGCGGTGAGCAGGCTGAACGCGGCCAGCAGCACCCGCATGGCCGGCAGCAGTCGGCGCGCCGGCGGGGCAGGGGTGGTGGTGCGCGTGGCAGCGGGGTCCACGGGACCTCCCGTAGCTCTGTGATTCCCCCGTGCCACGAAGTCGGACGGGTGGATCGAACCACCGGACCCCGCCCGTGTCACCGCCTTTCCGCGGCCCCCGGACGTCCCTAGACTCGCGACCGAACCGCAGCCGGAGGGACCGCCGACGGCCCCCGGCGGGAGGTGTCCGTGGCCGTTCCGGTCCCGGCGGGCGAGGATCCCCCGCCACCGATCGCCACCCCCGACCAGCGGCTGCGCGTCTTCGTGTCGTCCACGCTGGAGGAGCTGGCCGCCGAGCGCCGGGCGGTCCGCGAGGCGATCACGCGGATGCGCCTGACCCCGATCCTGTTCGAGCTCGGCGCCCGGCCGCACCCGCCGCGCGACCTCTACCGCGCCTACCTGGCGCAGAGCGACGTCTTCGTCGGCGTCTACGGCGAGCGCTACGGGTGGATCGCGCCCGGCATGACGATCTCCGGCCTGGAGGACGAGTTCGAGCTGTCGGCGGGCCGGCCCCGGCTGCTCTACGTCCGCCGCGACGCGCCCGGCCGCGAGCCGCGGCTGACCGACCTGATCACCCGCATCCAGGCCGACGGCGGCGCCTCGACGACGCCCTACGACGACCCCGCGCAGCTGGCCGAGCTCGTCGCCGACGACCTGGCGGTGCTGCTCACCGAGCGGTTCGCCGCCCCCGCCGCCCCGCTGCCCGGCCTGGCCGCCGGCTGGCTGCCCACGCCGTCCGCGCCGATGGTCGACCGGGCCGACGAGCTGGCGCTGGTGACCGGCCTGCTGGCCGACCCCGCCGTGCGGCTGGTGACGCTCACCGGCCCGGGCGGCACCGGCAAGACCCGGCTGGCGCTGGCCGCCGCCGAGCGGCTCGTCCCCGAGCGGGACGCCGTGTGGTGGGTCGACCTCGCCCCGCTGCGCGACCCCCGCGAGGTCCCGGTGGCGGTGGCCGCGGCGCTGGGGGTGACCGCCGAGGGCCGCCGTCCGCTGCTGGACCTGGTCGCCGAGCGGCTGGCCGGCCTGCGCGCGGTGCTGGTCGTCGACAACGCCGAGCAGGTGCTCCGCGCGGCGCCCGCCGCGGCGCCGCTGCTGGCCCGCTGCCCCGGCACGCAGCTGCTGGTGACCAGCCGGGCGGTCCTCGGCCTGCGCGGGGAGCACGACGTGCCGCTGGGCCCGCTGGCCGTGCCCGCGCCCGGCGACGACCGGCCCGACCGGGTCGGCGCGGCACCGGCCGTGGAGCTGTTCGTGGCCCGCGCGCAGCGGGCCGACCCGTCGTTCGCCGTGACCCCGGGCAGCGCGCCCGCGGTGGCCGAGCTGGTCCGCCGGTTGGACGGGCTGCCGCTGGCCGTGGAGCTGGCCGCTGCCCGGGTGCGCACGCTGCCCCCGGCGCTGCTGCTGCGGCGGCTGGGGCGGGCCCTGGACCTGCGCGGCGCGGACGTCGACGCGCCCGGCCGGCAGCGCACCCTGCGGGACACCATCGCCTGGAGCCACGACCTGCTCAGCGACGGGGAGCGGGCGCTGCTGGCCCGCCTCTCGGTCTGCGCCGGGGGCTGCACGCTGGACACCGCGGAGGCGGTGGGCACGGTCGACGACGACCTCGACGTCCTGGAGACGCTGTCGACCCTCGTCACGCACAGCCTGGTGACCTCCAGCGACCCCGGCAACGGCGAGCCCCGGTTCCGGATGCTGGCGCTGGTGCGCGCCTTCGCCGCCGAGCGGCTGCGGGAGCGCGGCGAGGAGGAGGCGGCGCGGCAGCGGCTGGCCGAGCACCTGGCGGAGCTGAGCGCCGAGGCCCGCCGGGGGCTCTCCGGCCCGGACCACCGGCTGTGGCTGGCCCGCCTGGAGGCCGAGGCCCCCGACCTGGAAGCCGCCCTGCGCTGGGCGGTGGACACCGACCGTGCCGAACTCGCCGTCCGGCTGGCCGCGCCCCTGGCCCGGTGGTGGTGGGCACGCGGGCTGCTCGCCACGATGGCCGAGCTCGCCGAGCGGACCGCCGCGCTGCCGTCGGCGGCGCAGCTGCCGCCCGACCTGGCCGGTCAGCTGCTGTGGGCGCGAGGCGCGACCCGGGTGGCCCTGGGCCGGGTGCCCGAGGCACGGCCGCTGCTGGAGCAGCTGGTGGCCGACGCCCGCGCGCGCGGTGACCACTGGCTGCTGGGGCACGGCCTGAACGGCCTGGCGATGACCCTGCCGCCGGGGAATCCGCAGCTCGCGCCGATGCTCGACGACGCCCTCGTGGAGCTGCGCGCCAGCGGGGACACCTGGTCGGTCGCCTTCGCCCAGCTGTTCCGCGGCGCGGTCGCCGTCCTCGGCGGCGACTCCGACCAGGCCCGGCACCTGCACCGGGAGGCGCTGGACCTCGCCCGGACGCTCGACGACGACCAGCTCGCGGCCACCCTCTCCGACCAGCTGGCGCTCGACGCCCTCCTCGCCGGCGACCTGCCCGCCGCGCGGGACTGCCTCGTCGAGGCGGCCGAGCTGCACCGGCGGGACCGGGACCTGGAGGGGCTGGCCTACTGCCTGGACGGGCTGGCCGGCCTGGCGCTGGCGCTCGGGGACGCGGCGCAGGCCGCCCGCCTCTCGGGCGCGTCCGCCGCCGCGCGGCAGGAGCTCGGGGTCGCCGTCTGGCCGCCGCTGCAACCGCTCGCCCGGCAGCTGTGCGACGCGATCGCGTCCACCCTCGGCCCCGACGAGGACCGCCGCCAGCGGGACGCCGGGGCCCGGCTCGGTCCCTGGGCGGCGCTGGACGAGGGGCTGGCGGGGGTCCGCGACGCGGCGATCAGTGGGGGTCCTCCGGGGTGAAGGGCCGCCGCTCGACCAGGGACAGCCAGTTGCCGGAGTTGTCCCGCATGACCGCCTCCACGCCGTAGGGGCGCTCGGCCGGCTCCTGCAGGAAGGTGACCCCTCTGGCCGAGAGCTCCTGGTGGGTCTTCCGGCAGTCGTCGACGGCGAGGCCCAGGCCGCCCATCGAGCCCTTCTCCAGCTGGCTCCGGACGAACGCGGCGGCCGCGTCGTCCAGCGGCGGGCCGGGGGTCATGAGGGTGACCTCGAGCTCCGGCTGGCTGGGATGGGCGACGGTCACCCAGCGGAAGCCCTCCCCCATCGTGATGTCGGTGCGCGCCTCGAAGCCGAGGACGCCGACGTAGAAGTCGCGCGCCGCGCTCTGGTCGAGGCAGTAGACGGTGACCAGGGAGATGTTGGTGATCATGCCGGCGACGGTAGGGACGGCGTCGCGGCCGGCGCTTCTCCCGGATTGCTCAGTCCCCGCCGGCCGTCCCGCCGAGGTCGACGACCCCGCGCACGAACAGGAAGCACCCCGGCACGTGGGCCGCGCCGCGAGCGGCCCAGCGGTCGCGGTAGGCCGCCGGGGACTCCCCCACGAGCCGCCGGAAGCGGGTGGAGAACGAGCCGAGGCTGGCGTACCCGACCGCCATGCAGATCTCGGTCACCGTGAGGTTGGCCGAGCGCAGCAGGTCCTGGGCCCGCTCGATCCGCCGCCGGGTGAGGTACCGGATCGGCGTCTCGCCGTACGCGGCCTCGAAGCAGCGGACGAGGTGGTACTTCGACACCCCGGCGACCCGCGCCACCCGGTCCAGGTCCAGGTCGTCGGCGAAGTGCTGGTCGATGTGGTCACGGGCACGGCGCAGGTGCACCAGCAGCTCCGGTGACCCGCTCCGGGTCGGCGTCGCCGTCACGACCCGACGCCCGGTGCGTGCGCGTCCTCCTGCCGCTGGCCAGCGCGGGACCGCCCCTGTCGCGCCGCCGCGTAGGCCGGGGCGCGGAACCGGGCCATCGGGCCGTCGGGCACGAGCCCCGGCGGCGGGTTGCGGACGGCGTCGAAGCGCACGTCGGGGTCGAACGCGTCGACCGGCCCCAGCAGCCGCAGCCGCGCGAACGGCCGCCAGGGCCCGGTGCCGCGGGCCACGGTCAGGGTGAACGCGGGCCGGCGCCGGGCGACCGCGTCGGCCAGCGGACCGGGATCCGACGGCAGCGGCCCGCAGCCGGGCTCGGGCAGCGCCGCGACCAGCAGCGTCCCGGCCGCGGACCGGTAGCCCATGATCGAGGAGTAGACGGCGGCGGCGTCCCGCCGGGGCACGGTCACCCGCCGGCCGAGCGGCCCGCGGCCGGTGCTGGACAGCAGCAGGTCCACCGGGCCGTCGGGGATGCGGATCGCGAGGCCGAGCAGGTCGGGCAGGGGCGCGGGCAGCCCGGCGCCGCGGGAGAGGCGGACGACGACCGGGCGGGCCTCGCCGGCACCCGGCCACGGCACGCCGTCCGCGATCGGGCCGCAGCGTTCGAGGACGGCGTCGAGCACCACGCCCCGCGGGTGCATCGGCTTGCCGTGCCGCCGGTGCGCGAGGGCACCCAGCGGGACGGCGGCGGCGCGTCCGGCCCATCGAGGCAGGTCCAGCACGGGGTCCTCCTGTCGACGTCGTGCACCGCCCTTACCCCGCCGGAGCCCCTCCGCCCACCTCGACTGGGCCTCCCGTGACGGGTGGGACGAGCGGGTCGCGGTCCGGCAACTCCTGTGCAACGGTCGGCCGGAGTCGGTGGGGATTGGCCCTGTGGGGCGGAGCGGTCCGGCCCATAGGTTCGGTACATGTTCACGACGCTCCTGGTGATCGGCGGTGTCCTCCTGGGGCTCGTCGCCCTGCTCGCCCTCATCGTCAGCCTGAGCGCCCGACCGACCCCCACCCGCAGCACCAGCGCCCGCGGCGCCGGCTGGGTGGCCGACACCGGCCGCAGCCACCCCGACGCCTGGGCCGCCCCGACGGCGGAGCTCCCCGCGGTCCGCTGACCGCCCCTGGTCCCGGCGTCCCGGCGGCTGCGGGCAGCGCGCCGCCGGGACGCACCGGCCCGATCCGGCACCGGCCGGCACCGCTCCCCCTGTCCCGGAACGGCGCCGTACGCCATCATCGGACCGCGCCCACCCGCTCACTCCGAGTGGTCCGGCGCCGGCGAGGTCGCAGATGGCACGGTCGCTCCGGGAACCCCGTCCCCACCCCCGGCTGCGCGCCGCCGGCCTGCTGCTGGTCGTCCTGCCGCTGACCGGTGCGCTGCTCGCCGCCCTGCTCGTGCCATGGGTCGTCGGACCCGGGCTGGCCGCCAGCAACTCCGCCTCGCTCCTGGCTCCCCTGCCCGTCGAGCTCACCGACGCCACCCCGCCGGGCAACACCGTCGTCCTGGCCGCCGACGGCTCGGTGATCACGAACATCTACCGGAACAACCGGACGCCGGTGGGCGCCGACCAGATCGCCGACGTGATGGAGCAGGCGCTGGTCGACATCGAGGACGAGCGGTTCTACGAGCACGGCGGCCTCGACCTCGAGGGCACCGTGCGGGCGCTGCTGCGCAACGTGACCGCCGGTGCGGTGCAGGAGGGCGGCTCGACGATCACCCAGCAGCTGGTCAAGCAGACCCTGCTGCAGACCGCCACCACCCCCGAGGACCGGCAGGCGGCCACCGAGCAGAGCCTGGGGCGCAAGCTGCGCGAGGCGCGGCTGGCGATGGCGCTGGAGGAGACCTACGAGAAGCAGGAGATCCTCACCCGCTACCTCAACATCGTGTACTTCGGCGAGGGCGCCTACGGCGTGCAGGCCGCCGCGCAGACCTACTTCGGCGTCAACGCCGCCGACCTCACCCTCCCGCAGGCGGCGATGCTGGCCGGCCTGGTGCAGACCCCGGCGAGCGACAGCCCGCTGGCCGACCCGGAGCGCGCCCGGCAGCGGCGCAACGTCGTCCTCGAGCGGATGCACGCCCGCGGGCACATCACCGACCAGGAGCTGGCGGAGGTGTCGGCGCTGCCGGTGGAGACCAACCCGGCACCGGCACCGCCCAACGGCTGCGTCGACGCGGTCATCGGCGGCTTCTTCTGCGACTTCGTCCAGCGGCACGTCACCGGGGCCCTCGGCATCCCGCAGGAGCGCCTCGAGGCCGGCGGCATCACGATCCGGACGACGCTGCGGCCGGACCTGCAGCGCTCCGGCGACGCCGCGGTGCTGACCGGGCTGCCGATGGGGGACCCGGTCGCCGCGGTGTTCACCGCCGTCGAGCCGGGCACCGGGAAGGTGCTGGCGATGAGCGTCAACCGGGTCTTCGGCTTCGACGCCGCCGACCCCGCGCAGGAGTCCGTCAACCTCAACGAGGCCGCGAGCAAGGGAGCCGGCTCGACCTACAAGGTCTTCGTGGCGGCCGCGGCGCTCGAGCGGGGGTTCCGGCCCGAGCACGTCATCACCACGTCGAGCCCCCACGTGTCCTCGGTCTACCGCAACGGCTCCGAGCCCTACACGGTGCAGAACGTCGGGGACATGCCGCCGACGCTGACGATGACCGAAGCGCTGATCCGCTCCTCCAACACCTACTTCGTGGCCCTCGAGGACCAGCTGGGCAGCGTCGAGGGCCCGGTGCGGGCCGCGCAGCGCATGGGTCTGTTCTCGCTGGACCCGGTGGCCGACCAGGTGGTCGCGGAGAACCGCGGCTCGTTCACCCTCGGCGCCGAGGCGACCAGCCCGCTGGCGCTCGCCAGCGCCTACTCGACGCTGGGAGCGAACGGCACGCAGTGCGACCCCCTCCCGGTCACCGAGATCCTGGACCGGAACGGGCAGCCGCTCCTGCGCGACGACGGGACGCCGTACCCGACCGGTCCCTCCTGCACGCCGGACGCGGTGCCGCCGGCGGTCGCCACCACGCTCAACCAGATCCTCGTCGGCGACACCGCGCTGCCCTACGGCACCGGCGTCCGCGCCGCGATCCCGGGCCACCAGATCGCCGCCAAGACGGGGACCGCCCAGGACCGGTCCTCGGTCGCCTTCGTGGGCTACACGCCGCGCTACGCCGCCAGCGTGATGCTGTTCAACCCCACGGCGAACGTGGACGTCGGTGGGTTCGGCGGTGGCCTCGGTGGGCCGATCTGGCGCAACGCCCTGGCACCGATCATCACCGCCGAGGCCCCGGCGTTCTTCCCGCCGCCCGGCATCCCGCTGGGTCCGCCGCCGCCCCCGCCGCCGGCCTGAGCGCCTAGCCGTCGAGCACGAGCTCGGCGGCCCGCTCGCCGATCATCACCGCGGTCGCGGCCGGCCCGCGCGAGGTCACCCGCGGCATGACCGAGGTGTCGACCACCCGCAGCCCCGCGACCCCCCGGACCCGCAGGTGCTGGTCCACCACCGCCCCGGGGTCGGCGTCCGGCCCCATCCGGGCGGTGCCCGCGAGGTGGACGGCGGTGGCCAGGTGCCGGCCGATCCAGCGGTCGAGCTCGCGGTCGTCGGCCAGGACGTCGTCGGGCAGTCCGGTGCGCTCGGCGACCAGCGGCGCCATGGCCGGCGTCCGCAGCAGCTCGGCGGCCAGCCGCACGCCCTCCCGCATCCGCCGCCGGTCGGCGGCCTCGGTGAGGTAGCGGTACTCGAGCCGGGGCTGGACCAGCGGGTCGGTCGTGGTCAGCGACAGCCGGCCGCGGCTGTCCTCCCGCTGCAGCGCCACCCCGAGGAACAGGTCGTCGCGGCGCCGGGCGGTGTCGAGCAGGCGGTGCAGCGAGGCCCGCCGCAGCGCCCGCAGGGTCGCCGCGGGCCGCCGGAGCACGGTGGCCACCCCGGCCGCGGTGCCGCCCACCATCACCCGGCTGAACGGCTTGAGCCAGGGCAGCACCTCGAGGTCGCCCGGGGTGTCGGCTCCCTCGCTGGTCGCGTTCAGCACGCTGTGCAGCGGCAGGAGGTCGCGCGGCATGGGCAGCCGTCGCGCCGGCCGGTAGGTGACGTAGAGGTCGGGGTGGTCCGTGAAGTCCACGCCCACCCCCGGGACGTCGGCGACCACGTCGATGCCCAGGGCGCGCAGCGGGCCGGCCGGGCCGATCCCCGACAGCAGCAGCAGGTGCGGTGAGCCGACGGCGCCCGCGCTGAGCACCACCTCGGCGGCCCGCACCACGCCGTCCGCCGTCTCGACGCCGACCGCCCGCCCGGACTCGACGACGACCCGGCGGACGTGCACCCCCCCGCGCACGGTCAGCCGCGGCGACCCGCGGCGCGGCGAGAGGTAGGCCATCGCGGTGTTGGTCCGCACGCCGTCGGTCACGTTGAACGGGATGGGGCCCCAGCCGGGCGCGCCGCCGGCGTTCTTGTCCGGCTCCGCGGCGAACCCGAGCTCCTCGGTCGCCCCGCCGAGGGCGTCGACGAGGGGGTGGCCGGAGCGCGGCCGCGCCACGGGGACCGGTCCGTCGGCGCCGTGGCCGGGCCGGTCGCCGTGGTCCCGGTCGGCCTCCAGCCGGACGAAGGCGGGCAGCACTCGCTCGGCCGACCACAGGTCGTTGCCGGCGGCGGCCCAGCCGTCGAAGTCGGCCGGGGTGCCGCGGATGAAGTAGCCGCCGTTGAGCGCGCTGGACCCGCCGACGACCCGGCCCCGCGGCACCGGGAAGGTGACCTCGGCGGTGAGCTCGCCGGCGAGGTCCCAGTTCGCGGGGTGGCCGGGCACCGCGGCACCCATCCGGGCGGCGTCCCGGAACTCGGCGGGGAAGTCCCCGGGCTGAGGGTGGTCGGCGCCGGCCTCGAGCAGCAGGACCGTCCGGCCGGCGTCGGCCAGCCGGGCCGCCAGCGGCGCGCCGGACGTGCCGGCGCCCACGACGACGACGTCCCACTCCCGCGGCGTCACGCCAGGCGCACCGGCCCGTCGAGCGCCCCCTCGACCCGGCTCTCGGCGACCAGCTTGACCAGCGTCGCGCGGGTGGACTGGGCGGCGGCCGGCCACACCTCCCGGGGCACCTCCGCGTAGACGGTCGCGACCAGCTCGTCGACCGTCCGCGGCCCGGCGGCCAGCGCGGTCAGCAGTTGCGCCTCCCGCATCGCGCGGTGCGCCAGGTAGAAGTCGAGGACGGCACCGGGGTCCTCGGTGAGCTCCGGGCCGTGCCCGCAGTACAGCGCGCTGGGCCCGAGGTCGTGCACCCGGCGCAGCGACTCCAGGTAGGCGAGGACGTCGCCCTCGGGGTGGGTCACGACCGACGTGCCGCGGCCCAGCACGTGGTCGCCGGCCAGGACCGCGCCCGACTCCAGCCGGAAGGCGAGGTGGTCGGCGGTGTGCCCGGGCGTGGGCACCACGCGGATCGCCGTCCCGGCCAGCTGCAGCAGCTCCCCGGGCGCCAGCACCCGCCCGCCCGGGCCGGCGACGCGGGGGTCGGCGGCCGCGACGCGCGCGTCCAGACGGGCGCCCCACGGCAGCGCGGCCTCGGCGTGGTCGCCGTGGTGGTGGGTGACGAGGACGGCGACACAGCGGGCGTCCCGCGCGGCCAGCACGGCCTGCACCGCAGCCAGGTGCGCCGGGTCGTCGGGTCCGGGGTCGACGAGCACGGCCTGCCCGCCGCCGGGTGCGCCGACGACGTAGGTGTTGGTGCCGTCCAGCGTCATCGGCGAGGGGTTGGGCGCCAGCACCCGGGTGACCAGCGGCTCCAGGTCCGCCGTCCGGGGCATCGCGCCCGGCGCCGGGAGGTCCCAGGTCGCGCGCGGGTCGGCCGGGGTCTGCACGCCCGGCACGCTAGCCGGGCCGGCGGGGCCCGGCGCGGGCAGCGCTAGCGTCGGGCCCATGCGCACCCCCGCGACCCTGCTCCGCCCCGCCGTCGCCGCCGCGGCGGTGGCCGCCGTCCTGCTCACCGCCTGCGGCGGGTCGGGGGACGAGGAACCGGCCGCGTCGTCCAGCGCCTCCGCGTCGAGCTCGGCGCCCGCGACCTCGTCGTCCGCGGCGCCGACCACCTCCTCGGACCCGGCCGTGGCCGCCTTCTGCGAGCGGGGCCAGCAGTTCGACGAGGTCGCCGAGAGCCTGCAGACCGCGGCCCCTCCGGAGCTGCCGGGGATCCTCCAGCAGGCCGTGACCGCCTTCGACGACGTCCAGCCCCCGGCCGAGATCGCCGCGGACTGGCAGACGGTCGGCACCGCGCTGCGCCAGCTCGCCGACGCCTCGACGACGCTGGACCTCAACACCCCGGAGGGTCAGCAGCAGCTCCAGCAGGCCGCCACGCAGGCCTTCTCCTCGGCCGGCCCCGCCCAGGCCAGCGTGCAGGCGTTCTCCTCGGCCAACTGCGCGACCCCGTCCGCGGCGCCTCCGAGCTAGGAAGCGCGCCGGCCCCCGCCTCTCGCGGGCTCACGAGGGGCGGGGGGCAGGGGGTCCCGCCTCAGCAGCCGCTGATGGTGACCCCGCGGGCCCGCATCCACGGCACCGGGTCGATCTGGCCGCCGTACAGCCCGCCGCCGGGGTGCACCTCGAAGTGCAGGTGCGGGCCGGTCGACTGGCCGCGGTTGCCCACCTCGGCGATCTGCTCACCGGCGGAGACCCGCTCGCCGGCGCTGACGAAGTACCGGTTGACGTGGCCGTAGACGGTGACCGCGCCGTCGTTGCCGAGGATGTAGACGGCGTAGCCGAAGCCGGTGGCCGTGCCGGCCCGCTGGACGACGCCGGAGTGGGCGGCGTACACGGGGGTGCCGATGGGGGCGGCGATGTCCACGCCGCCGTGCAGCGTGCCCCAGCGCCGGCCGAAGCAGCTGGAGGTGCGGCCCGCGCTGGGCTTCACGTACGGCCCCGACCCGCCGGAGGCGGTGGCGGCGCCCGCCGGGGACGCCGGCGACGCCGCCCCGCGCGGGCTGCTGGCGGCGGCGTTGCGGGCGGCGGCGGCCGCGGCGGCTGCC
>NZ_JAQISV010000036.1:0-84324 GCF_048569675.1 Geodermatophilus sp. CPCC 206100 | reverse complement strand
TTGGCCTCCGACTTCGCCGCGCCCGCCGCGGTCCCCGCCCCCGTCGCGGAGCCGGCCGCGGCGCCCCGCCCGCCGCTGCGGGTCCGGCTGCGCGCGCTCGTCCGCCGGCTGGCCCTCTGGGGTGCCGGCCCGCAGGGCGAGAACCTCGCCTGGGGCCGCCCGGCCACCCCGGCCGCCCCGGCGCCCCGCGCCGACGCCCCCGTCGTCCTCACCGAGCTGCCCAGCACCCCCACGATCCGGCCCGCGGCGCCTTACCCCGCCGCGGCGCTCCGTCCGGCCGGGGTCCCCCGGCCGGCTCCTCCGGCCCGGGTCTCCCGGCCGGCCGCCCCCTCCCGCGTCCCGGTGGTCGCCCCGCTCGCCCGGCAGGTGCCGGCACCGCGGCCCGCTCCCGCACCGGGGACCGCGAGCTCCGCGCGGCGGCCGGCGAGCCCTCGGGCCTCCTCCCCGGCCCGGACACGCGGTGACCCCGGGCCCCCGCTCGCCCGCGGATCGCCGTCCGGCTGACCCCGGTGCGACCCCGCCGAGCCGCACCCGCCGTCCGACCGCACCGCCCGCCAGCCCGCCGGCTGTCGGCCACCGCCTCCTCCGGTGGCCGCGCCCGTCGGACCCCTGGACTCCGCTCCTCCCGACCGACCTCGCACCGCCCCTGGCAGTCCCCGACGGGAGCCCCTCCCGCCGCCCTGGCCGTTCCGCACCACCGGTCGTCCGCCTCGACCCCCGCCGACTGCGCCCCCACGCAGCGCGCGGACCCTCCCCGGAGGCGGCGACCGACCCGCGGCACGACCGGACGGCGACGGGAGCCGTCGGACGACGACAGGTCCGCGCCGGTACCCGTACCCCGGGTCTCTGACCGGCACCGACCTGGCCCGGAGCTGTCGAGGACGGGACGCCGCCTCCGTGCGGGCGTCGGGGAGTCGACCGCTGGAGCCGCCGGGGCCGACGCCGCCGACGGACCGACCGGGCACCGCGGTCCCGGACGCCGGCCGGCCGCGACGTGGACGTCGGAATCCGCGGACACCGTCCGCACCCGCCGCGGGGCGGGCGCCCTCTCCGGACCGGAGGGCGCCCGCCCCGCGGCCGCGTCTCCGGTGTCCGTTCGGCCACAGCGCTTGTCGGGGCGACCCCGGCGTGAGACAAAGGACCGGTCCGTCCGCCCGTGGGAGCGCGCTCTCGGGCGCCCACGACGAGACCCCGCCGCGTGGGCACGCCGCCGCCCCCCGGATTGCGAGTGAGTGCAACGTGAGCCTGGACCGGTCGCGCCTGGGCGACCCCCTGCCCGACCCGGGCCTGGAGCTCCGGTTCTCGCTGGCCATCGACGCGGCCGGCATCGGCAGCTTCGACTGGGACCTCGCCACCGGCCGGCTGGTCTGGGACGACCGGCTGCTGGAGATCTTCGGCTACGACCGCGGCTGCTTCGGCGGCACGATCGAGGCCTTCACCGCCCGCCTGCACCCCGACGACGTCGACCGGACCCTCGAGGCGCTGCAGGAGGCCATCGACACCTGCGGCGAGTACGACGCCGAGTTCCGCGTCGTCCTGCCCACCGGCGACACCCGCTGGGTCCAGGGCCGCGGCCGGGCGCTCGCCGGGGAGGACGGGGCGGCCGTCCGGCTGGTCGGCGCCGGGTACGACACCACCCGGGACCGGCACGCCGAGGCGCGGGTCGCCCGCGTGCTGGAGAGCATGAGCGCCGCGTTCTTCGCCCTCGACCGGGACTGGTGCTTCTCCTACGTCAACGCCGAGGCCGAGCGGGTGCTCGGGCGCCCCCGCGAGGAGCTGCTCGGCGGCTCCATCTGGGAGCTCTACCCGGCGGCCGTCGGCA
Source organism: Geodermatophilus sp. CPCC 206100 (assembly GCF_048569675.1). NCBI lineage: Bacteria > Bacillati > Actinomycetota > Actinomycetes > Geodermatophilales > Geodermatophilaceae > Geodermatophilus > Geodermatophilus sp. CPCC 206100. Next base: position 82,502 of record NZ_JAQISV010000036.1, on the reverse strand, counting down.
GCGACTTCGAGGTCAACTACCGCGGCGCGGCGGAGAGCGGCCAGGAGCGGGTGTTCGAGGCCCACTACCCCGCCCCCCTGGACGCCTGGTACGAGGTGCGCGCCTGGCCCGGCCCCGACGGGCTGTCGGTGTACTTCCTCGACGTCACCGAGCGCCGGGCGGCCGAGGAGCGGGCGCGGGCGAGCGGGGCCCGGCTGGCGCTCATCGCCGCGGTCGGGGCCGTCACCAGCGAGGCGCTCACCACCGGTGCGGAGGAGGAGGCGGCGCTGCAGCGGGTGGCCGAGGCCGTCGTGCCGGTGCTCGGGGACTGGGTGATCCTCACCCTCTCCGGCGAGGACGGGCGGATGCGCGACGTCGCCTCCTGGCACCGCGACCCGGCCGCCCGCGACGCGGTCGGCCGCTACTCGGTGCTGCGGCTGGCCTCGATCCCCTCCGACGCCCCCGTCATGCGCGCGCTGGCGTCGGGCCGGACGCTGACCGTCGACGACGTCGGCACCGTGATCGGCCGCACGCTCCCCCCGGGACCGGCCAGCGAGGCCTTCTGGACCCTCGCGCCGAGGTCGGCGGTGACGCTGCCCCTGGCCGCCCGGGGCCGGACCCTGGGCGCGCTGAGCATCTACCGGTCCGACGACCGCCCGCAGGCCGACGCCGACGACGTCGCCGCCGCGCAGGAGGTCGCCTCGCGGGTCGCGCTGGCCCTGGACAACGCCCGCCTCTACGACCAGCAGCGCCGGATCGCCGAGGACCTGCAGCGCAGCCTGCTCACCGCGCCCCCGGCGCCGGACTCCGCGGAGATCGTCGTCCGTTACCGGCCGGCGATGGAGGCCGCCGAGGTCGGTGGCGACTGGTACGACGCGTTCGTGCAGCCCGACGGGGCCACCGTGCTGGTCATCGGGGACGTCGTCGGCCACGACGCCGCGGCCGCCGCGGCGATGGGCCAGCTCCGCGGCCTGCTGCGCGGGATCGCCTACCGGCCGGGCATCGGTCCGGCGCGGGTCCTGACCGACCTGGACGCCGCCGTCCAGGGCCTGGGGATGGGCACCATGGCCACCGCGGCGGTGGCGCGGGTCGAGCAGACGCCCGAGGAGCGGGCCGCGGGGCTGACCCGGTTGCGCTGGTCGAACGCCGGGCACCCGCCGCCGCTGCTGCTGCACGACGACGGCCGCGTGGAGCAGCTGTCCACGCCGCGCGCCGAGCTCATGCTCGGCGTCGACGCGTCGGCGGCCCGCACCGAGACCGTGGTGACCTTCCGCCGGGGCGCCACCGTGCTGCTCTACACCGACGGGCTGGTGGAGGGCCGCGACCTTCCGCTGGACGACGGAGTGGCCCGGCTGCGCGGCGCGCTCGCCGAGCTGGGTCGGCTGCCCCTCGAGCAGTTCTGCGACGCGGTCATCGAGCGGCTGCGCCCGGCGGGGCTGCAGGACGACATCGCGCTGGTCGCCATCCGGCTGCACCCCCAGGGGTGAGTCGGCGCGGGGGTCACGGTGCGAGCAGCGCCCACACGTGCTTGGCGCCGTCCCCGACGTACCAGCCGTGCCGGACGGCCAGCTCGGCGATGAGGTAGAGGCCCAGCCCGCCCTCGCTGGGGTCACGGCCCACCGCCGGTGCCGGCGGGGTCGCCGCCGCGCGGTCGGAGACCTCGATCAGCCAGCCGTCGCCGGTCGAGCCCACGACCGCCCGGACGACGCCCCCGCCGCCGTGCCGCAGGGCGTTGGAAGCCATCTCGTCCAGGGCCAGCACCAGCCGGTCGCGCAGGTCGGTGAGGCCGGGGTCGTCGAGGTGGCGGCGCAGCTCGCCGCGGACGCGGGGCAGCTCGGCGACGTCGTCGAGGTCCCAGCTCAGGTCCGGGTGGCACGGCGGCGGGGTCGCGGACGGCCAGATCGGCCCGGCCGTTCCGCGTGTCACCCGATGGTCCCCTCACGTGCTGGCCGGCGCACGGAGCGCGGCGCCCGCGGCACGCGGGCAGGTCGAACACCTGCGTATGCGTCCGGCAGGGGGCGGCTAAACCTGGTTGTCATCGGTGTCACACGGCGGCCAGCGCGGCGACCTTGCGGACCGTGTTCCAGTTGCGCGCCGTCCCGGGGACGCCGAGCAGCCGGTCCCAGTCCCAGGCGCCCACGGGGGTGGTGGTCACCCCGTCGGGCAGCCACAGGAACAGCTCCCGCCCGAGGACCCGGTACTCCCCGGCGTCGGCGGCCGGCAGCGCGGCGACCCGCTCGGGATCGGGTTCCCGCGGCAGGAAGGTGACCAGGTAGCGCGCCGGGTCGGTCGCGACGGCCCCGAGCGGGTCCGCGGCCACCACCGCGGCCAGCTCCGCGCCGGTCCGGACGACGACCGGCACGTCGAACCCGAAGCGGGCGCGGACCGCCTCCTCCACGTCCCGGGTCAGCGCGGCCTCGTCCAGCGGGCTGTCGAGGACGACGTTGCCGCTGCGCAGGTGGGTGCGCACGCCCTCGTGGCCGCGGGCGGTGAGCGCCTCTCGCAGCTCGGCCATGCCGACCTGGCGCGCCCGGCCGAGGTTGATCCCGCGCAGGAGGACGACGGAGCGGGTCACCTGCCGCACCGTAGCCCCGGTCAGCTGAAGACCGGCGTCCAGGAGCCGGCCGCGACGCTGACCGCGACCGCCGCGGCGCAGACGACGACGGCGGCGACGACGAACGCCGCGTCGCGGCGGTGCAGCGTCGACCCGCGGGCGTTGGTGCGGACGATCCCCGAGTCGAAGCCCCGCGCGTCCATCGCCGTCGCCAGGCGGGAGCCGCGGCGCACCGCCCCCACCAGCAGCGCGAAGGCCGTGCCGGCGAACAGCCGCAGCCGGGCCAGCGGGCTGCGGCCGGGCTCGATGCCGCGGGCCCGGCGGGCCAGCCGGATGGTCTCCCACTCGGCCGCCAGCAGCGGCACCAGCCGCAGGGCGGCCAGCGCGCCGTAGGCGAAGCGGGTGGAGACCCGCCAGTGGACGGTGAGGGCGTCGGCGAGCCGCACCGGGTCGGTGGCGGCGACCAGCAGCACACCGGGCAGGGCGAGGGCCAGCACCCGCACCGCCAGCCCCGCCGCCGAGGCCCACCCGGCGCCGTCGTCCCCGAAGGCCACGTTGACCCACGCGACGCCGGCGGCGCCCACGAGCAGCGGCCAGGTGCGGGCCAGCAGCGCCCGCGGCGCGGCCAGGCCGGCCGCCGGCAGCAGGCAGCACTCGGCGGCGAGCACGAGCAGCGGGGTGAACAGGTCGCCGCTGACCAGCAGCACCGGCAGCACGACGGCGATGGCGCCCAGCTGGGCGACCGGGTTGATCCGCGACAATGGCACCTCCCGGACCGGGCCGAGGGCGAGCGGGAGGCTCACGCGGCCACCGGGTTCCCCGAGGGGCGCAGGTCGAGGACGTCGTCGGCCAGCGCGGAGACCACGGCCGCGTCGTGGGTGACCAGCACGAGGGCCCGGTCGGCGTCCTGCTGCTCGGCCAGCAGCGCGACCAGCTCCGCCCAGGTGTCGCGGTCCTGCCCGAAGGTCGGCTCGTCCAGCACCACCAGCGGCGGCCGCGTGGCCAGCGCGGTGGCGACCGACAACCGCCGCTGCTGCCCGCCGGAGAGCGTGAACGGGTTGGCCTCGGCGAGCGCGGCCAGCCCCAGCCGCTCGAGCAGCTCGTCGGCCCGCCGGTGCGCGGCGTCGTCCCCGGAGCCGGCCCGCAGCGGACCCAGCGCCAGCTCGTCGCGTACCCGGCCGGTGAGGAACTGGTGCTCGGGGTGCTGGAAGACCGTGCCGGTGCGGGCGACCAGCTCGTCGGCCCGCCAGCGGTGCGGCGGCCGCTCGGGTCGGCGCAGGCCGGCGGTCAGCCGGGGCCCGGCGACCACGCGCCCGGTCGTCGGACCGCGCAGCCCGGCGAGGAGCAGGGCCAGGGTGGACTTCCCGGTGCCGTTGGGCCCGGTGACGGCCAGGGTGCGGCCGGCCGGCAGGGCGACGTCCGTCGGCGGCAGGGCCGGGACGGCGCTGCCGCGGTGGGTGTACCCGGCGCGTTCCGCGCGCAGCAGCACCGCGCCGGGCGGGTGCGGGGTGCGGGGAGGCAGCCGCAGGGGGGCCGGCCGCCACCCGGCCGGCTGCTGCACCGCGCCGCCGCCGGGCCGCAGCTCGACCACGCGGTCGACCAGCGGGAGCCAGGCCGCCGCGTCGTGGTCGACGACGAGCAGCGTGGTGCCGCGGTCGGCCACGACGCGCGCGACGGCGTCACGGACCAGCGCCGCGCCGTCCGGGTCCAGCTGCGCGGTCGGCTCGTCGAGCAGCAGCAGGCCGGGCCGCCCGGCCAGCGCCCCGGCCAGGACCAGCCGCTGCTTCTGCCCGCCCGACAGCGCCGCGGTCGCGCGGTCCCGGCCGTACGGGAAGCCCACCTCCGCCAGCGCCCGGTCGACGGCCGGCCAGATCCGCTCCCGCGGCACGCCCGCGTTCTCCAGGCCGAAGGCGACGTCGTCCCCGGCCCGGGTCATGACCAGCTGGGCGTCGGGGTCCTGGAAGACGATCGCCGTCCGGGCGCGGACCTCGTGCGCCGGCCGGCCGTCGACGTCGAGGACCCCGGTGGCGTCGCCGGAGTCGGGGCCGAGCAGCCCCGCGAGGGCGTGCAGCAGCGTCGACTTGCCCGCGCCCGAGGGGCCGGTGAGCAGCACCCGCTCGCCGGGCTCGACCCGCAGGTCGAGGTCGGCCACCGCCGCCGCGCGCCGGCTGGCGTGCCGGAACCCGTAGCCGGTCAGCCGCACCGCGGCGGGGACGCGGGCGGCCGGGGCGCCGCCCGTGCTCAGACCCGGGTCCGGCCGGCGGCGAACGACGACAGCGCGCCGCTGGCGGCCAGGGCGCGGGTGAGCGCCACGCCGCCGAGGCCCGCGACCAGCGTGGTGCTCGCCGCGACCAGCAGCAGGTAGGTGGTCTTCCAGCCGCCGGTCCAGTCGGGGTAGTAGTTCACGAGGTCGAGCGCGGCGGCCATGACGCCGGCGCACAGGGCGGCCAGCAGCGCCTGCGGCCAGCCGAAGCGCCGGTAGCGGAACGCGGCGAACCCGACCTCGCCGGCCAGGCCCTGCAGCAGCCCGTAGACCAGCACGAGCGTGCCCCACGACGAGCCGAGCATCGCCGAGACGGTGGCCGCGATCAGCTCGGCGAACAGAGCGGCGCCGGGCTTGCGGACGACCAGTGGGGCGAGGACGGCGGGCACCAGCCAGACGCCGTACATGACGGCCTGCCCGGGCGGGAACGCGGTGAACACCGCGTCGAGGGCCGCCCACAGCAGCCCCCAGGCCCAGAAGACGATGCCGAAGGCGACGCCGAGGACGGCGGTGACGACGATGTCGACGGTGCGCCAGCGGGCGCTGGGCCGGTCGGACGACGACGGGCGGACGGCCTGCTCGGCCATGTGTTCCTCCAGACTCCCTGCGCCGGCATGACCCGGATCAGGTTCGAGGGTCTGCGGTTGCCCGCACTCTCAGCGCCGGAGCGCTCCCCTGCTGTGTGTTCGGTTGTGCCGTCCACCCTAACCCCCGCCGTCCGGGTCGGTTTCCCGGGAAACCGACCGAGGGTGTCGGTTTTCCGGGAAACCGACCGTGGGTGTCGGTTTTCCGGGAAACCGACCGGGAGGTCGGCCTAGGCCACGAGGTCGACGAGCAGGTAGCCGTTGAGGCCGATGATCAGCAGGGCCACCGCGCTGCCGGCCACGGTCGTGACCCGCCGGTTCACCCACGCGCCCATCACGGCGCGGCGGGAGGTCAGCCACAGCAGCGGCACCAGGGCGAAGGGGATGCCGAAGGAGAGCACCACCTGCGACCAGACCAGCGCGGTCGTCGGGTCGCCGCCCAGCACGAGCACCGCCAGTGCGGGGGCCAGCGTGATCAGCCGGCGGGTCAGCACCGGGATGTGCCGGCGGAGGAAGCCGGCCATCACGACCTGGCCGGCGTGCGTGCCGACCGAGGAGGACGCGAAGCCCGAGGCGAGCAGGGCGAGGGCGAAGGCCAGCGCCGCTCCGGTGCCCAGCTGGTCACCGAGTCCCGCGTGCACGCTCTCCAGCGACGCGATGCCGTCGTCGGCGGTGAACAGCTGGGCGGCGATGACCAGCATCGCGGCGTTGACCAGGCCGGCCAGGCCCATGGCCACGAGGACGTCGATCCGCTGCGCCTTCAGCAGCCGCCCGCGGCCCTGCGCCGTCCGCCCGGCGGTGACCACGTCGCCGTAGCGCCCCGGGGTGAGCGCCGAGTGCACGTAGATCACGTGCGGCATGACGGTCGCGCCGAGGATGCCGGTGGCCAGCAGCAGGCTCTCCGAGCCGGCGAAGGACGGCACCATGCCCCCGGCCACGCCGCCGACGTCCACGCCGGAGCTGACCAGCGTGTAGCCGAAGCCCAGGCCGATGACCAGCAGCAGGCCGGCGATCACCCGCTCGAAGGGCCGGTGCCCGCGCGACTGCGCGCCCAGCAGCACGAACGCGACCACCGCGGTGATCACCCCGCCGATCGGCAGCGGCACGCCGAACAGCAGGTTGAGCGCCACCGCGCCGCCGACGATCTCGGCCAGGTCGGTCGCGATCGCCACCGCCTCGGCCTGCAGCCACAGCCCCCTGGTCACCGGCCGGGGGAGGTTCTCCCGGCACAGCGTGGCCAGGTCGCGGCCGGTGGCCAGGCCCAGCTTGGCGGTCAGGGACTGGATGAGCATCGCCATGAGGTTGGCCGCGACGATCACCCACAGCAGCGTGTAGCCGAACGAGGCGCCGCCGGAGAAGTTGGTGGCGAAGTTGCCCGGGTCGACGTAGGCCACCGCGGCCACGAACGCGGGACCCAGCAGCGGCCAGATCCGCCGTCGTCCGGTCCCCGCGGGAGTGCGTGTCGGTGTGCCGACCAGCGTGGTCGGCAGGGCGGCGGCCTCGGTCTTCGACAGGTACACGGCGGCCTCGCAGCGGGGAGCAGGTGGGTGGTCGCTCCTGATCTGCCCGGGGCCGGTGTCACACCCGGGCCAACCCGTGGCCCCCGGGGGCCGAGGTGAGCCTGCCCTGAGGGCGCCCGGTGGTCCTTGAACCGTCAAGCACCGTGGCGCAGACTGGGCCGGTCGTCCAGCGAGCAGGAGCACGTCATGCCGGTCCAGCGCCTCAACCACGCCGTCCTCTACGTCCGGGACGTCGCCCGCAGCCACGCCTTCTACCGGGACGTGCTCGGCTTCCGCGCGAAGATGGAGATCCCCGGCGCGGCGGTGTTCCTGCAGGCCGAGGGGTCGACCAACGACCACGACCTCGGGCTGTTCCAGATCGGCGCCGGCGCGGGCTCCTCCGAGGCGGGCCGCCGCACCGTCGGCCTGTACCACCTGGCGTGGGAGGTCGACACCCTCGCCGAGCTGACCCGGATCCGCGACGCCCTGCGCGAGGCCGGCGCGCTGGTGGGGATGTCCGACCACGCGACCACCAAGGCGCTGTACGCGCAGGACCCGGACGGCCTGGAGTTCGAGGTCTCCTGGCTGGTGCCCGCCGAGTTCCTCACCCCCGAGCTCGTGCAGGGTGCGGCGATGACCGCGCCGCTCGACCTCGACCGCGAGGCCGCCCGCTACGGCGCGCACACCCGGGGCGGGGTCGGCGTCTCCGTCTGAGGGCGCACTCCTCCCGCCCTCACGAGCGAGGGTTCGCTCTCGCGGTCTGTGCACACATCGTGGTCTTGCGTCCCTCGGATCCACGGTGTGTGCCCCCGGCGCCGACTCGCACGGGCCTTGACTGGAGCACTTCTGACATCTGAGATGTCAGCCGTGTCCCTCGCTCCGGTCGGCCGCGTGCTGCTGCGCGACGTCGCGCTCGCCCGCATCCGCGAGGCGATCGTCGCCGGCGTCCTCGCGCCCGGCGCGGTGGTGAAGGACGCCGAGCTGGCCCGCGACCTCGGCCTGTCGGTGGCCCCGGTGCGCGCGGCCCTGGCCCGGCTCGCCGACGAGGGCCTGGTCGAGGCCAAGCCGCAGAGCCACACGCGCGTGACCCCGCTGCGGGTGCGCGAGGTGCACGACGCCGCGGTCGTCGTCCGGGTGCTGCACGAGCTGGCCACCCGCGAGGCGGTGCCCGCGGTGTCACCCGGCGACCTCGCCGCCATGCGGGCGGCCAACGAGCGCTTCGCGGCGGCGGTCGCGTCCGGCGACGTCGACGCCGCGCTGGCCGCCGACGACGACCTGCACGGCGTGCTGCTGGACCGCTGCGGCAACGGCGCGCTCACCGCGACCGTCGCGCGGCTCACCCCCGCCGTCCGCCGGCTGGAGCGCGCCCGGTTCGCCGCGGCGCACGGCCGCGAGTCGGTGGACCTGCACGACCGCCTGATCGCCGCCTGCGCGGCGCCCGACGTCGACGCCGCCGTCGCCACCACCACCGAGATCTGGACGGCGTTGCTGTCCGAGCTGACCGAGGAGACCCCCGATGGCGCTGACTGACCTGCCCCGCTATCCGCTGCTGTTCGGCCCGTCGCCGGTGCACCGGCTGGACCGGCTGACCGAGCACCTCGGCGGCGCCGCCGTCTGGGCCAAGCGGGAGGACGTGAACTCCGGCATCGCCTTCGGCGGCAACAAGACCCGCAAGCTCGAGTACCTCGTGGCCGACGCGCTGGTCCAGGGCTGCGACACGCTCGTGAGCATCGGCGGGGTGCAGAGCAACCACACCCGGCAGGTGGCCGCGGTCGCGGCCCGCGCCGGGCTGCGGTGCGTGCTGGTGCAGGAGAGCTGGGTCGACTGGCCGGACTCGGTGTACGACAAGGTCGGCAACATCCTCATCAGCCGGCTGGCCGGGGCCGACGTCCGCCTGGTCAAGGCCGGGTTCGGCATCGGGTTCAAGGAGAGCTGGGAGGCCGCGCTCGCCGAGATCGAGGCGCGCGGCGGCAAGCCCTACGCCATCCCCGCCGGCGCGAGCGACCACCCGCTCGGCGGGCTGGGCTTCGCCGACTGGGCCCAGGAGGTCGCGGCGCAGGAGGACGAGCTGGGCGTCTTCTTCGACACCGTCGTCGTCTGCTCGGTCACCGGGTCGACGCAGGCGGGGATGGTGGCCGGGTTCGCCAAGCTCGAGGAGGACGGCGCCCGGCCGCGGCGGGTGCTCGGCATCGACGCGAGCGCCAAGCCGACCGAGACCCGCGACCAGGTGCTGCGGATCGCCCAGCGCACCGGCACCCTCGTCGGCCTGCGCCGGGAGCTGACCGCCGAGGACGTCGAGCTCGACGAGCGCTATTCCGCCGGCATCTACGGCATCCCCGACGAGACGACGATCCGGGCGATGGAGCTGGCCGCCCGCACCGAGGGCATGGTCACCGACCCGGTGTACGAGGGGAAGTCGATGGCCGCGGTGGTCGACCTGGTCGGGCGCCGCGAGATCGACCCGTCGTCCACCGTGCTCTACGCCCACCTCGGCGGGCAGCCGGCCCTCAACGGCTACAGCGCCCTCTTCTCGTAGCAGCGGGGTGCGGACGGCGAGACCTCGCCGTCCGCACCCAGGGCGCGACCACCTCACAGCGGAGCGGCGAGCTCCCGGCGCTCCAGGGCCTCGCGCAGGTCCGCCCGCCACGGGGCCAGGCCGGTCCCGGCGAGGACGACGTCCCGCACGAAGGCGTGCCACACCGGTGCCCGCCGCACCATGCTGTGCCCGCCCGCGATGGTGAACCGCGCGATGCGGGCGCCGGCGCGCTCGGCCCGGACGGCGTAGTCGGCCGACAGCGCCGCCGGGACCCACCGGTCGCCCCGGCCGTGCAGGACGAACGCGGTGCGGTCCCGCAGGTGGTCGACCGGCTCGCCGGGCGGCGTCCACGGGGCCAGGGCGCACACCGTGCGGACCGACGCGTCCCCACCCGCGCGCAGCGCGGCGCGACCACCCATCGAGTGGCCGACCAGGGCGACCGGCACCTCCGACCCGTGCCGGGCCCGGACCTCCGACAGCGCCCACCGGACGTCGGCGTAGGCGTCGGCCGCCACCCCGTTCCAGCCGGCCACCCGGTACCGGACGACGTAGGTGTCCAGGCCCAGGTCGCCTCCGGCCGCGCGGACGAACTGCTCGATCGCCCGCATCCGCAGCAGGGACAGCGCGCGCTCGCGGGGCGGCTCGACGCTGGCCACCGTCCCGCCGTGGCAGAACACCGCCACCGCGCGGGTCGGCGCGCGCGCCGGCAGGTGGTCCAGCGCGGGAGCGCCGCCCGCGGTCACCGCCGCCGGCGCCCGCCGCGGAGCGTCGCGCGGGCCCGGTCGCCGAGGTCGCCGACCCGGTACAGGCCCCGCGTGAGCTGCGTCGGGCCGGTCCGGCGCTCGAGCGCGTGCCCGACGCGGCGGAGCAGCCCGGTCGCCAGGGGGACGAGGACGGTGAGCACCAGCCAGGTGCGCAGTCGGCGGGAGAAGAACAGCCACATGCCGGTCCTCCTGCCCACCCGGGGAGACGGCGAACCGGACGGGAGGACCGCTCGCCGTCCCGCGCCTACGCTTGCTTCCTGTGCCTGTGACCAACGCCGCCCTGGAACAGCTGTTCGCGCAGCTGCGGCGGGAGCCGGACGTCGAGGCGCCGGACCTGGTCGCGGTCGACGCCACCGACCGGCTGCTGCTCGACGAGGCGGCCGGGCCGCTGGCCGCCGCGGGCCCGGGCGAGGTGGTCGTCGTCGACGACGCCCACGGCGCGCTCACCCTCGGCGCCGTGACCGCGGGGGCCCGCGACGTGCGGGTCGGGCAGGACCTCCTCGTCGGCGAGCTCGCGCTGGCCCGCAACGCGGAGCGCAGCGGGCTGGCCGGGACCCACCGGTCGATGGCGCTCACGCCCGAGCTGTTCGCCGGCGCGCGGCTCGTGCTCGCCAAGGCGCCCAAGGGCCTCGACGCCCTGCGCGAGATCGCCGAGCTCGCGGCGGGGTCGGCGGCTCCCGACGTCACCGTCCTCGTCGGCGGCCGGGTCAAGCACATGACCCTGGCGATGAACGACGTGCTGGGCGCCGGGTTCGCCGAGGTCTCCGCGACGCTGGCCCGGCAGAAGTCCCGGGTGCTGGTGGCGCGCGGACCCCGGCCCGGCGTCGCGCCGTCCTACCCGCGCCGGCAGACGCACGCCGACCTCGGGCTCATCGTCTGCGCGCACGGCGCCGCGTTCGCCGGCACGCGGGTCGACGTCGGCACCCGGGCGCTGCTGGCGGCCCTGCCGCAGGCGGCCGCGGACGCCGGCACCGCGCTCGACCTCGGCTGCGGCACCGGCGTCCTCGCCACCGCCCTCGCGCTGGCCCGCCCGGGGATGACCGTCACGGCGAGCGACCAGTCGGCGGCGGCGGTGGCGTCGGCCGTCGCGACCGCCGCGGCCAACGGCGTGGCCGACCGGGTGCAGGTGGCCCGGGACGACGCGGCGTCCGGAGTTCCCGACGCGAGCGTGGACCTCGTCGTCTGCAACCCGCCGTTCCACCTCGGTGCGGCCGTCGTCACCGGCGCCGCGGACCGGCTGTTCGCGGCCGCCGCCCGGGTGCTGCGTCCGGGTGGGGAGCTGTGGACGGTCTACAACAACCAGCTGCCGCACCGGGCCGCGCTGCGCCGGCTGGTCGGGCCGACCCGGGTCGCCGCGTCCGACCGGCGCTTCACCGTCACGGTCTCCACCCGCCGCTGAAGGGGCGGAGGTCCCTGTCCGGGTGCGCCGGTCCCGGCCACGCTGCCCTGGCATGACGACCACCGAGACGCCCCCCGCCGCCGCTCCGCTGGCCGACCGCATCCTCGGGTCGGTGATCGGCGCGCTCGAGCTCGCCGCGGTGCACCTCGGCAGCGAACTGGGGTGGTACCGCGCGCTGGCCGAGGCCCCGGCCACCGCTCCGGAGCTGGCCGCGCGCACCGGGACCGACGCCCGCTACGCGCGGGAGTGGCTGGAGCAGCAGGCCGTCGCCGGCTACCTCACCGTGGACGACGTCGCCGCGGACGCCGACGCGCGGCGCTACACGCTGCCCCTCGAGCACCGGGGTGTCCTCGTCGACGAGCTGGACCCCTCCTTCATGCCGCCCCTCGCCCGCGCCGCCCTGGCCTTCACCCGCAACGTGCCCCGGCTGGTCGGGGCCTACCGCACCGGCGCCGGGCTGGGCTGGGCCGAGATGGACGACGCGCGGGACGCCCAGGCCGCGGCGAACCGGCCCTACTTCCTCGGTCCGCTCGCCACCGAGGACCTGCCCCGGGTCCCCGGGGTGGACGACGCCCTGCGCGCCGGGGGCCGGGTCGCCGACGTCGGGTGCGGCATGGGGTGGTCCTCCGTCGGGATCGCCCGCGCGTACCCGCGGGTGGAGGTCGACGGCTACGACGTGGACGCCCCCTCGGTGGCGGCGGCGCGGCGCAACGCCGAGGCGGCCGGGGTCGCCGACCGCGTGCGGTTCGAGGTCGCAGACGTGGGCGCGCTGTCGGACACCGCGGGCCGCTACGCCCTCGTGGCCGCCTTCGAGTGCGTCCACGACATGCCCGACCCCGTCGCCGTCCTCGCCGCGATGCGGCGGATGGTCCGCCCCGACGGCACGGTGCTGGTGGTCGACGAGCGCGTGGCCGAGCGGTTCACCGCTCCGGGGGACGACGTCGAGCGGCTGATGTACGGCTACAGCCTGCTCGCCTGCCTCCCCGACGGCCGGTCCACCCAGCCGTCGGTCGCCACGGGCACGGTCATGCGGCCGGCCACGCTGGAGCGGTACGCCCGCTCGGCCGGCTTCGCGGGCGTGGAGGGGCTGCCGATCGCCAACGACGTCTTCCGCTTCTACCGGCTGCTGCCGTGAGCGCGATCACAGAAACGGAACGAGAAAGTCTATGAAGATCGAAGCAGTTCCGCTGTAGTCGCTCCACCATCGCGCCGATCAGGGTGCCAACGGCGCGCACCTCCGCGCCGATCGCTGCGATGCAGGAGTGCCCTGATGGCGCGCAACCTCTGGTCCGACCGTCCCCTGGGCGTCAAGCTCGCCACCCTCGTGGCCGCCGGGGCCCTGGCCCTCGCCGTCTTCGCCGTCCTGACGGTGCAGTCGCTGCACGGGACCGGTGAGCGCACCGACGAGCTGCTGGCCACCACGACCGCCACCGGCCAGGCGCTGGAGGCGGACATGATGCACGACGCCGTCCGGGGTGACGTGCTCGCGGCGCTGCTGGCCCGGGGGCCGGAGCACGCCGCCGCCGCGGCGGACCTCGCCGACCACGCCGCCACCCTCCGGGAGGTCCTGGCCGAGGTGGCCGGCTCCGGGGTGGGCGCAGACGTCACCGCCGCCGTGACGGCTGTGACGCCCGAGGTGGAGGCCTACCTGCGCTCGGCCGACGCGATCGTCACCCAGGCCGGGACCGACCCCGTCGCCGCCCGCGGCGCCTACCCGCAGTTCGACGAGGCCTTCGGCGTGCTCGAGGAGGAGCTGCCCTCCGTCGGCGAGGCCGTCGGGGCGGCGGCCTCCGCGGCCGCCGAGGAGGCCGCCGAGCAGCGCTCGACGGCCACCACGCTGGCGCTGGTCGTCGCCGTGGCCGGCGTGCTGGTCCTGGCCCTGCTGGGCTGGGTGGTCACCCGCTCGGTCGTGCGACCCCTGCACCGGGTGGGCGCCGTCCTCGCCGGGCTGGCCGAGGGCGACCTGCGCGGGTCGACCGGGATCACCAGCCGCGACGAGGTCGGCCGGATGGCCGCCGCCCTGGAGGCCTCCATGGGCAACCTGCGGTCGGTCCTCACCAGCATCGGCGACACGACGACGACGCTCGCCTCGGCCACCGAGGAGCTGTCGGCGACCGCGCAGGACATGACCCGGCTGGCCGACGAGTCCTCCGTGCAGAGCGGCGTCGTGGCCGACGCCGCCGGGCAGGTCTCGGTCAACGTGCAGACCGTCGCGGCCGGCTCCGAGGAGATGGGCGCCTCCATCCGCGAGATCGCCCGCAACGCCAGCGAGGTCGCCCGGGTCGCCTCCCAGGCCGTCCACGCCGCCGACTCGACCACGTCGACCGTGGCCAAGCTCGGGGAGTCCTCGATGGAGATCGCCGGCGTGGTCAAGGTGATCACCGCGATCGCCGAGCAGACCAACCTGCTGGCGCTCAACGCCACGATCGAGGCCGCCCGCGCCGGGGAGGCCGGCAAGGGCTTCGCCGTCGTCGCCAACGAGGTCAAGGAGCTGGCCCAGGAGACCGCCAAGGCGACCCAGGACATCACCGCGCGGGTCGAGGCGATCCAGGCCGACACCGGTGGGGCGGTGCGCGCGATCGGGGAGATCTCGCAGATCATCAGCCTGATCAACGACTCGCAGGGCACCATCGCCGCGGCCGTCGAGGAGCAGACGGCGACCACCACGGAGATGAACCGCAACGTGGCCGAGGCGGCGCTGTCGGCCGGCCAGATCGCGGAGAACATCACGGCCGTGGCCGGTGCCGCCGGCGCGACCACCCGGGCGATGGGCGACGCCCGGACGGCGATGGACGAGGTGGCGCGCATGGCCTCCGCGCTCAGCGCCTCGGTGGCCCGCTTCCAGTACTGACATCGGGCAGGCTGTCGGCCATGACGACGCCGCGCTCGCTGCCCCCCGCCCTCCGGAGGGTCCTGCCCTGGCTGCTCGCCTGGTGGGGCGTCCAGGCCGCCGTCGCGGTCACCGGCCGGCTGGTGGCCCGCCGCAAGGACGAGGGGGACGAGACGACGGCCGGCATCCGGCGGGTCGTCGCGGTGGGCGGCGTGCGGCTGCGGCCGGCCAACCCGGAGCTGACCCGGGTCCGGCTGGACCTGGTCATGGGGGGCGGGGAGCTCGACCTCACCGGCCTGGACCGGGTGCCCGGCGGCATCGACCTGACGGTGCGCGCGTTCATGGGCGGGCTCGGCGTGCGCGTGCCCGCCGGCTGGCGGGTGTGGTGGGCCTTCCGCGGCGCCGGCGGGATCGGCCTCGGCCGCGGCGCCGGCGTCGAGCGGACCGACGACGAGCGCGGCGCGGACCTGCGCATCCACGCCGACGTCCTGTTCGGCGGGATCGGCGTCGAGGGGCCGGAGCGCTCCTGAGGGGGCGCCGGCGGCCTCCTCCCGGGGCGGCCCGCGGGGGTCCCGGCGTCCGCCCCTCGGCGGCCCGGGTGCGGCAGGGGCACCTACCATCCCCCACGTGATGGAGCGGTGACCGGCGACGCACCCGCTCGGTCGCTGTTCGCCGACGGCGGCGAGGTCGGCCGCGCCATGGCCGAGCGTGACTGGGCGCAGACGCCGCTCGGGCCGCCGGAGGGCTGGCCGCCCGAGCTGCGGAACACCGTCCGGATCCTGCTGACCTCCCGCTTCTCCATGTGGATGGGCTGGGGGCCGGAGCTCGCGTTCCTCTACAACGACGCCTACCGGCACGACACCCTGCAGGCCAAGCACCCGTGGGCGCTCGGCCGGCCGGCCAGCGAGGTCTGGGCCGAGATCTGGCACGACATCGGCCCGCGGATCGAGTCGGTCCTGCGGACCGGCGTCGCCACCTGGGACGAGGACCTGCTGCTCTTCCTCGAGCGCAGCGGGTACCCGGAGGAGACCTACCACACCTTCTCCTACAGCCCGCTGACCAGCCAGGGCGGGCGCACCGAGGGGATGTTCTGCGTCGTCACCGAGACCACCGGGCGGGTCGTCGGCGAGCGCCGGATGGCCATCCTCGGGGACCTCGCCGCGGCGGTGGCCACGACCCGCACCCGGCCCGACGTCCTGGCCGTCGTGCAGGAGCAGCTCGGCCGCACGCTCGCCGACCTGCCCTTCAGCCTCGTCTACCTGTTCGACGACACCGGGACGGCGCGGCTGGCCGCCGCGGCGGGCATCGAGCCCGGCTCGGCCGCCGCTCCGGTCAGCCTCGGGCCGGAGGACGACATCTGGCCGGTCGAGCGGGTGCTGGCCGGGGAGCAGGCGCTGCTCGAGGACCTCGCCGTGCGACTCCCGGGCCTGCCCACCGGGGCGTGGCAGCGGCGGCCGGCGCAGGCGGTGGCCGTCCCCATCGCGTCCTCGGCCCGGGAGGCCGGGCCGGTCGCGGGCTTCCTGGTCGCCGGGCTCAACCCGCACCGCCGCTACGACGACCGTTACCGCGGCTTCATCGAGCTGGTCGGCAACCAGATCGCCTCCGGCCTGGCCAACGCCGGCAGCTACGAGGCCGAGCGCAGCCGGGCCGAGGCGCTGGCCGAGCTGGACCGCGCCAAGACCGACTTCTTCAGCAACGTCAGCCACGAGTTCCGCACCCCGCTGACCCTCATCGCGGGGCCGGTGGCCGCGCTGCGCACCCACCCGGTCGCGCAGGCCGACCCCCGCGTCCGCGAGGAGCTGGAGGTCATCGAGCGCAACGCGCTGCGGCTGGGCAAGCTGGTCAACACCCTGCTGGACTTCTCCCGCATCCAGGCCGGGCGGATCGACGCGCGCTTCGTGCCGGTCGACCTCGCCGCCACCACCGCCGAGCTGGCCAGCGTCTTCCGCTCGGCGGTCACCCGGGCCGGACTGGCGTTCACGGTGGACTGCCGGCCGCTCGGCGAACCGGTGCACGTCGACCGGGACATGTGGGAGAAGGTCGTCCTCAACCTGCTGTCCAACGCGCTGAAGTTCACCTTCGCCGGCGGCATCACCGTGCTGCTGCGCCGGGATGGTGACGCGGCGCGGCTGACCGTGAGCGACACCGGCACCGGCATCCCCGCCGACGAGCTGCCCCGCCTGTTCGAGCGGTTCCACCGGGTCGCCGACGCCCGCGGCCGCTCGGGGGAGGGCAGCGGCATCGGGCTGGCGATGGTGCGGGAGCTGGTGGGCCTGCACGGCGGCAGCATCGACGTGGACAGCACCCCCGGCGCCGGGGCGACGTTCACCGTCACACTGCCCTTCGGCACCGCCCACCTGCCGGCCGACCAGCTGGGCGAGCCGCCCCCCGACGCGCCCGGGGTCTCGGGCGGGGCGAGCCCGTTCGTCGCCGAGGCGCTGCGCTGGGTGCCCACCGACGCCGGCCGGGCCGACGGCGCGCCGATCGCTCCGCGCACGGGGGCCGGCCGCGTGCTCGTGGCCGACGACAACGCCGACATGCGCGACTACGTCGTCCGGCTGCTGGCCCCGCAGTACGACGTCCTGGCCGTCGCCGACGGCCGGCAGGCCCTCGAGGCGGCCCTCGCCGACCCGCCGGACCTCGTGGTCAGCGACGTGATGATGCCGGAGCTGGACGGCGTCGAGCTGCTCGCCGCCCTGCGCGCGGACACCCGCACCGCGCGGGTCCCCGTCGTCCTGCTCTCCGCGCGCGCCGGGGAGGAGGCGGCGGTCGAGGGCCTGGCCGCCGGCGCCGACGACTACCTGGTCAAGCCCTTCTCCGCGCAGGAGCTGCTGGCCCGGGTGGGGGCGCACCTGGAGCTCGGGCGGGTCCGGATGGCGGCCGAGGAGCGGTTCACCGCCATGGCCGACCTGGCCCCGGCGCTGATCTGGGTCGCCGACCCCGAGGGCAACCGGGTGTTCGTCAACCGCGGCTGGCCGCAGTACACCGGGCGCACGGCGGGGGACGAGCTGGGCTCCGGCTGGACCGACGGGCTGCACCCCGAGGACCGCGCCCGGTACGCGGCGACGGTCGAGGCGGCGCGCGCCGCCCGGGAGGGGTGGGAGGTCGAGTTCCGGCTCCGCCGCAGCGACGGGGCGTTCCACTGGCTGCTGGAGCGCGCCGTCCCCATCGGCGCCGGGGACGGCTTCGCCGGCCACGTCGGCAGCTGCACCGACATCAACGCCCGGATGCGGGAGACCGAGCGCCAGACGCTGCTGGCCGACGTCGGCGCGGTGCTGGACGGCCAGCCCACCCTCGACGACCAGCTCGACGCGCTGGCCCGGCTGGTCGTGGACCGCCGGCTGGCCGACCTGTGCACCGTCCGCCTGGTCGACGAGGACCGCCGGCTGCGGTGGACCGGCGTCGCCGGGCTCGACGACCGGAGCGAGGCCGCGCTCGCCGACGTGGACCCCGACGTCGGGGTGGGCCCGGAGGTGGTGCGCACCGGGCGGTCGGTCCTGTACCCGGTCCTGGCGGGGGCGACCGACCTCGGTGAGGACCACCCGGCCCTGGCGCCGCCGCTGGCGATCGCCTCGGTGCTCGCCCTCCCGCTGACCGTGCGCGGCCGGGTGCTCGCCGTCCTCGCCCTCGGCCGCCGGGTGGACGCGCCGCCCTACACCGACGACGACCGGGTGCTGGCCGAGGAGATCGCCACCCGGGCCGCCTTGGCCGTCGACAACGCGCTGCTCCTCGCCGACGAACGTGCGGCGGCCCGACGGCTCGCCCTGCTGCAGCGGGCCACCGCCGAGCTCTCGGCGGCCACGACGCCGGTGGAGGTGGCCGCCGCGGCCGCCGGGCACATCCGCGCGCTCACCGGGGACGACAGCCGGGTGGCGGTGTACGAGCTCGACCCCTCGCACCGGGCCCTGGCCGCGCTCACCATCAGCGGCGGGACCGAGGAGGGGCAGCGGCTGTGGCAGAGCCTGCCGCTGTCGGCGCCGCTGGTGGCCACGGCCGCGGTCACCGACCGGCGCCCGCTCTGGATCGAGGACGTCTCGGCGGTCGCGCCGGACGGCCGGCAGCTGCCCGCGGAGCTGGCCGCGGCGATCCGGGACTACGGGCTGGCGGCCAACGTGGGCCTGCCGCTGATCGTCGCGGGCCGGGTCGCGGGCGTCGTCGCCGTCGCCTGGCCGACGGTGCAGCGCTTCTCGGCCACCGACCGGGCGATGCTGCTGGCCGTCGCCGAGCAGTGCGCGCAGGCCCTGGACCGCGCCCGCCTGTACCGCGCCGAGCGGGGCATCGCCGAGACCCTGCAGCTGAGCCTGCTCCCGGCCGAGCTGCCACGGCTGGAGCGGCTCGCGCTGGCGGCGCACTACCTCCCCGGTGCGGAGGGCAGCCAGGCCGGCGGGGACTGGTACGACGTCGTCCAACTGGAGGACGACCGCGTGGCGATCGCGGTCGGGGACGTCGTCGGCCAGGGCCCGGCCGCCGCGGCCGTGATGGGCCAGCTGCGCAGTGCCCTGTCCGCCGCGCTGCTGCAGGGCGCCGGGCCCGCGGAGGCGCTGGAGCTGCTCGACCGGTTCGCCGCCCGGCTGCCCGGCGCGCTGGCCTCCACCGCCGCCTGCCTCGTCCTCGACGGCGAGACCGGCGCGGTCCGGTGGGCCCGGGCCGGCCACCCGCCGCCGCTGCTGGTGACCGCGGACGGTGCCCGGCTGCTCGACGAGGCCGGCTCCGGCGCGGTGCTGGGTGCCCCGGGCCGTCCGCCGTACCGCGAGGGGCGCATCGACATCCCGGCCGGCGCGACCCTGCTGCTCTACACCGACGGCCTGGTGGAGCGGCGCGGCGAGGTGCTCGACGAGGGGCTGGACCGCGTGGCGGCGGCCGCGGCCCGGCACGCCGGGGCGGATCCGCTGCGGCTCACCGAGCGGCTGCTCACCGAGGTCCTGGCCGACGCCGACCAGCCCGACGACGTCGCCGTGATCGCCGCCCGGCTGCTGCCGGGCCCGGTCGAGCAGCGGCTGCCGGCCGACCCCGCGCGGCTGGCCCGCGTGCGCCGCACCGTCGGGGCCTGGGCGGCGTCGGCCGGCCTGCCCGCCGAGACCGTCGACGACCTCCAGCTCGCCCTCGGGGAGGCCCTGGCCAACGCCGTCGAGCACGCCTACGCCGGCGCGGGTGCCGGCGCCGGCGACGGCACCTGCGCCTACCGGGTGGCCCGCGACCTCGACGGCGGGGTGCGGGTGGAGGTGCACGACTCGGGCGTGTGGCGCCCGCCGCCCGAGGACCGCGGCCACCGGGGGCGCGGGCTGGAGCTGATCTCCGCGCTCGCCGCGGACGTGGAGGTGCTGCGCGCGGCCGGCGGCGGCACGACCGTCCGCTTCCGGATCCCGACCGGAGGACCGTCCGCGGGCACCCGGTCGGTGCGCGCGGTCCCGCCGCCGCTGGAGGATGACGCCGTGCGCCTGGTGGTCCACGAGGAGCCGGGCGGCCTGCGCCTGGCGGTCGTGGGAGAGGTGGACCTGGTCGCGGCCGGCCCGCTCCGGCAGCAGCTGGCGCGGTGCCTGGAGGGGGTGCCCCGCGGCTCGTCGGCGACCCTGGACCTGCGGTCGACGACGTATCTGGCCAGTGCGGGGATCGGGGTGGTGCTGCAGGCCCTCGCCCAGGCGGGTGACGCGGGCGTGCGACTCCGGGTGCAGACCGAGCAGGGCACGCCCCCAGCGCGCATACTCGCTCTGGCCGGGCTGGGGGAACAGATGGCCGGGGAGGCCGCGCCACCGTCCCCGTGACGGAGGCGACCGCCCTGGCGGCGGACCCGCTGGCAGGACACAGGAAGTCGGTGCGGTGGGGCCGGGAGCCCGGCCGGAGAGAGGACGGGCGGGTGGAGCGAGTGGTCGGCGAGCACCTGTCGCCGGCCGTCCTCCCCGACCAGCGCAGCGGTCCGCCCGACCCCGTCCCCTTCCGCCACGCCGCCGCCGTCGTCGACACCCGGGCGCAGCTCCTGGCGGTCGCGCTGCCGTTCCTGGACGCCGGCCTGCGGGCCGGTGACCTGGTCGCGCTGACCTGCCGGCCGGAGACCGCCGACCGGATCTGCGCGGAGCTCGGCGAGCGCAGCCGGCAGGTCGAGTCCGACCGCGCCCTCAGCCTGCTCGGCGCCCGGGCCCCCGACGCCCTCGGCCGGGCCCGGGGGTTCGTCGCCCGGGCCGCGGGCCAGGGGTCCGGTCGGCTGCGGATCCTGTCCGAGGTGGACTTCGAGGCCTCCTCCGCCGGGTGGCGGGAGGGCCTGCGCTTCGAGTCGGCGTGCAACCGCTTCATGCGCGACGCCGCGGTGACCACGCTGTGCCTGTACGACCGGCGCCGGCTGCCGGAGCCGGTCGTCGACAGCGTCGCGCACACCCACCCCGAGCTCGTCTCCGGGAGCACCTGGGCGGTCAGCCCCGCGTTCCAGGAGCCGCGGTCCTACGTGGCGGCGCTGCCGGTCCCGCGTGAGCCGATCGAGGACACCGAACCGGTCCTCGCGGTCGACGACGCCCCCGCGCTGGCCGGGCTGCGGCACCGGATCGGCGCCGCGCTGACCGCCCTCGTCCCCGACCGCGAGCAGCGGGAGGACCTCCACCTGGCCACCAGCGAGGTGGCCGCCAACGCCTTCCGGCACGGCACCCGTCCCGTGTCGGCGCGGATCTGGACCGACGGGACCCTCGTCGTCTGCACGATCAGGGACGCGGGGCGGTCCTTCGGCGACCCCCTGGCCGGGTTCCAGCCGGCCCACGGCGACGACCTCAGCCGCGGCGGCATGGGCCTGTGGCTGGCCCGCAAGCTCTGGGACGTGGTGGACCTCCTGCCCGGCCCCGACGGGTTCACCGTCCGGCTGACCACCCGCCTGCGCTGAGTTCCCTCCCGACCCCGCTCCGTCCTTGACGCGTCGATTCCTCACTGCTGAGGTATCGACGTGATCGTGGTGACGGCGGCGGGCGGGCAGACCGGGACCGCCGTCGTCCGGGCGCTGCGCCGGCGCGGGGAGGCGGTGCGGGCGGTCGTCTCCCGGCCCGGCCCCCGGCCGGAGCTCGCCGAGCTCGGCGCCGAGGTGGTCGCGGCCGAGCTGACCCAGCCGCTGCCGTGGGCCGACGTGCTGGCCGGCGCCGACGCCCTGTACCTGATCTGGCCGAACTTCGACCCCGACGAGGCCGAGGGCGCCGCCGCGATCTTCGGCGAGGCCCGCCGGGCCGGCGTCCCCCGGGTCGTCTACCACTCCGTGCTGCGACCCCAGGCCCGCGCGATCCCGCACCACGCGGCGAAGGACCGCGCCGAGGAGGCGCTGGACGCCGCGGGGCTGGCCTGGCGGGTCCTGCAGCCCTGCGCCTACGCGCAGAACCTGGACGACGCGCTGTCCGAGGTGGCCCGCACCGGCCGGCTGCGCAGCGCCTGGGGGCTGCGGACGGCGCAGTCGCTGGTCGACCTGACCGATGTCGCCGAGGCCGCGGCCGTGCTGCTCACCGAGGACGGCCTGGACGGCGGCACCTTCGAGGTCGCCGGCCCCGAACCGCTTCCGGCGGGCCGGATCGCCGAGCTCATGGGGCAGCGGCTGGGGCGGGACGTGGCCGTCGAGGACGTCGTCCCCCGCGGGCCGGTGCCGGCCGCCTACGCGGGGCGCTGCCGCCGGCTGATGTTCGACCACTACCGCGCGCACGGCTTCGTGGGCAGCCCCCGGGTGCTCACCGCGCTGCTCGGCCGCCCGCCGCGCGGCTACGCCGAGCACCTGGCCGACGTGGCGCTGCCCGCGTGAGGGAGCCCGACGGCGAGGACGCCGTGGACCTGATCCTCGAGCAGTGGACGCGGGAGCGTCCCGACCTCGACTGCTCGCCGATGGGCGTCATCGGCCGGATCACCCAGCTGCAGCGCGAGGTCTTCCTCGCCCAGCGGGCCACCTTCGCGCGGCACGGGCTCGACGCGCCGTCCTTCGACGTGCTGGCCGCGCTGCGGCGGGCCGGGGCGCCCTACCAGCTCACCCCGACGGCGCTCATGCGCACCGCGCTGGTCACCTCGGGCGCGATCACCCAGCGGCTGGACCGGCTGGAGGCCCGGGGGCTGATCACCCGCGAGCGCAGCGAGGCCGACGGGCGGGCCGTCGTCGTCACGCTGACCGAGGCCGGCCGGGCCGCGCTGGACGCCGCCCTGCCCGACCACCTGGAGACCGAGCGGCAGCTGCTGGAGGGGCTGCCGCACGCCGACCGGGAGCAGCTGGCCGGGCTGCTGCGCCGGCTGCTGGTGGCGCTGGGCCGGCTCCCCCAGCGACCCTGACGTCGGTTGTCGCGACAACCGACGCGCCGTCCCCGTCGGTTTCCGCGGAAACCGACGGTCAGATGCCGGGGAGGTCGCCGGGCTCGAGGTCGGGGCGCACCCGGACGAAGCGCAGCGGGTGGCGGAAGACGCCGGCCTGCAGCGCGGCGTCCGCGCTGACCTCGACGACGACGTCCGGCTCGACCCGGGTCAGGGGCACCGACAGCCGGCCGCCGCCGAAGCGCCCGGTGCCGATCCGCTCGGGCCACGGGTGCCCCGGCCCGGCGGGTGTCAGGACGGCGGCCAGCTCGGCGGCCTGCGCGGGGGACAGGGGGCTGGTGCGCCCGACGACCACCAGCTCGCCGTCCCGGTACCGCCCGGCCACCAGCTGGCTGGGCCGCTCCAGGGCGCCGATGACCCCGCCGGCCACCACCTCCGTGGTCTCCCACGACTTGACCTTGACCCACTCGCGGCGGCCGGGCGCGTAGCGGGTGCCGGCGCCCTTGGCGACCAGCCCCTCCACCCCCGCGGCCCGCCAGTCGGCGAACCACTGCCGGGCCTCGTCGGGATCGGTGGTGGCGGGGGAGAGCTGCAGCGGCGGCGCCCAGCGGCCGGCCAGCTCCTCCAGGGCCGACCGCCGCTCGCGCAGCCGGCGGCTCCGGAGGTCCGCACCGCCCAGCGCGAGCAGGTCGAACGCGACGTAGGACGCCGGGGCGGCCGCGACCTGGGCGCCGATCCGGCCCGGCGGGGTGACCATCCGGCGCTGGAGCAGGCCGAAGTCCAGCCGCGAGCCGTTCCACACCACGACCTCGCCGTCCACCACGGTGCCGGGCGGCAGCTGCGCGACGGCGGCGGCGGCGACGTCCGGGAAGCGGTCGGTGAGGTCGCGGCCCTGCTTGGACCACAGCCGGGTGGTGCCGCCCGTGCGGACGACGACCAGCCGGTAGCCGTCCCACTTCGGCTCGTAGAGCACACCGCCGGGCAGGGCGTCGGCGCGCGGGATGTCGCGGACGGCCTTGGCCAGCTCCACGGCGACCGGGCCCGCGAGCTCGGGCGGGACGTCGGGCAACCCGGGGACGGACAGCGGCACGCCGGACAGCCTGCGGGCTGGTGCGCCCCTGCGCAGGCGGCTGAGCTGGCGGTTCACCCCTTCGTGGCAGGTCGCCACCCTCCGCGAGGACACCGGCGTCCGGCACGACCCGCGCCGGCGGGTCAAGGCACGATCGGGTCACGGCCCGTTCCGGGGCACGATGGGCGGGGTGACGGAGCGCAAGCCGCCGGGGATGTCGTTCGAGACCTGGGTGGAGTCCCAGATCAGCCAGGGGATGGCGCGCGGCGACTTCGACGAGCTGCCGGGCGCCGGCCGGCCGCTGCCCCGGTCCGACCGCGAGGAGACCGCCTACGACTGGGCCGTGGCCAAGGCCCGGCGCGAGGGCGTGGACACCGGCGCGATGCTCCCGCCCGGCCTGGCGCTGCGGCGGGAGCGCGACCTGCTGCCCGACCGCGCCGCGGAGCTGGAGTCGGAGGCCGCCGTCCGCGCGCTGGCCGAGGACTACAACGCCCGGGTGGAGGCCTTCTGGCGCCGGCCGCAGGAGAGCCGCTGGGCGCCGGTCCCCGGCCTGGCCGACGTCGAGGCGCTGGTCGAGCAGTGGCGGGCCACCCGGCCGCCGGCGCCGCCCCCGCCCGAGCCGGCGCCCCCGCCGGTGCGGCGCCCCGGCTGGTGGCGACGGTGGCGCGCTGACCGGTGAGGTTGGCGGGGGAGGAGGCCTCACGCCGAGATCGGCGGTCTCGGCGGCTCCGCGGCGGGAACCGGGCGAGACCGCCGATCTCGGCGGCTGGTCAGACCGCGGCGGGCACCCGGTCGAGGAAGCCCAGCACCGCCCGGATCCGCCCGGCGTCGTCGGTCAGGGCCACGTCGACCCCGGCGATCGGCGCCTCCTGACCCTCGGGGCCGAGGATCCACGGAAAACGCAGCTGGTCGTGGTGCGCGTCGACCGGCCCGGCGAGCGTGAACACGAAGCCGGGGAACTGGCCCTGGACGGCGGCGATCGTGGCGTCGAGCGCGTCGCGCCCGGTCACGTCGGCGAGCGGGTCGGTGTAGCGGACGTCCGCGCTGAACAGCTCGTCCACGGCGGCCCGCCGCGCGGCGGGGTCGGTCTCGTTCCACGCGGCCAGGTAGCGGGCGGCGAGGTCGGGGGTGGCGGTCATCGGGGTTCTCCTCTCGGGTCAGGAACGGCGCAGACCGGCGGCCTGCGCGGTGGCGAAGCCGGCGACGACGGCGGCCTGGAGGACCAGCCAGACGGCGCCGACGGTGGACGGCGAGCCCAGCCCGGCCAGGACGACCGCGAGGCTGCCGGCGGCCCACAGCGCGTTGGCCGTGACCACGGCCCGGACGGCGGGCGCGGCGGGCCGGGAGCCGACCAGCCAGACGAGCGCGGCGTAGCCGAGCAGGAAGACGCCGACGCCGCGCAGCCAGCCGGCGGGCAGGCCGAGCAGGTCGGCGAGGGGTCCGGCGGCCAGCAGGTAGGCCGCGCCGTTGGCGGCGGTGACGACGGCGTCGAGCCGCAGGGCCAGCCGCAGCAGGCCGGCGGGGGCGGGGGCGGTGGTGGTTGTCATGGCGACCACGCTGGCGGGCGGGGTGCGGCCGGTCGATTACCCGGGAGGTAGGCGACGGGGGTTCCTCGCGTCGCTAGCGTCCGTGCCGTGACCACCGTCGAGGCCGGGACGTCCGTGGGGGAGCTGCTGCGGGACTGGCGGCAGCGGCGCCGGTTGAGCCAGCTCGACCTGGCCGGGGAGGCCGGCGTCTCCTCGCGGCACCTGAGCTTCCTGGAGACCGGCCGGTCCCGGCCCAGCCGGGAGATGGTGCTGCACCTGGCCGAGCACCTGGAGGTGCCGCTGCGGGCGCGCAACGAGCTGCTGCTGGCCGCCGGCTACGCGCCGGTGTACGGGCGCCGCCGGCTGGAGGACCCGGACATGGCCGCCGTCCGGACCGCCCTCGACCTCGTGCTGGCCGCCTACGAGCCCGCGCCGGCGCTGGTGGTGGACCGCGGCTGGCACCTGGTCACCGGCAACCGCGCCCTCGCGCTGCTCACCGCCGGTGCCGACCCGGCGCTGCTGGAGCCCCCGGTCAACGTGCTGCGCCTGGGCCTGCACCCGCGCGGGCTGGCGCCGCGGATCCTCAACCTGCCGCAGTGGCGCACCCACCTGCTCACCCGGCTGGCCCGCGAGGCGCACCTGACCGCCGACCCGGCACTGTCCGCGCTGCACCGGGAGCTGGTGGCGATGCCGGGCGGCACCGACCGCCGGCTCCCCGACGGGATCGCCGTCCCGCTGCGGCTGCGGCACGGGGACGACGTGCTGTCGTTCCTCAGCACGGTGACCACCTTCGGCACCGCCGTCGACCTCACCGCGGCCGAGCTGTCGGTGGAGGCGTTCCTGCCGGCCGACGCGCACACGGCCGAGGTGCTCCGCGCGCTGTCCTGACCCGGGCACGTTCGCCCGTGGCGGATCCGCGAGTCGCCTGGCCGGCCCCGGGTACCGGCCGGGTCTGCCGAGAGGAGAGCGACATGACCGAGGTACCAGGCACCGACCGGGACCAGGCCCGGGAGAACGTCCTCGCCGAGACCCCGCTCGTCCCCGAGTCCGTCGAGGACGCCGCCGACGAGCCGACAGGCGAGGGCCCCACCGGCGACGACGTCAAGCCGGCGCCCGGGAGCACCGAGCCCATCACCTAGACGCCGGCAGCTCGTGCTCTGCCCACGGTGGTGGGCAGAGCACGAGCGTCCGGGGTCCTGCTACAGGACGTCGAACTCGTTGAACGCCGCGCCGCCGGAGAGGGTCGCGTAGCCGGGACCGCGGTCGAAGAACGGCTCGTCGCCGGTCCGCGCCGCCCGGCGCTCCTCGCGCAGCGCGGCGGTCGCCGCCTCGTCCGCGGTGCCGTCCTCCCGGACGACGACGCCGTAGTCCGTGCGGGCGCCGGCCACCGACACCTTCCGCCAGGCGATGTCCCGCAGGACCTCGTCCACCGGGCGGTCGAGCGGGTCGCCCCAGCCGCCGCCGCCCGTCGTCCGGATGCGGACCACCGTGCCGGCCGTCAGCGGCTCCGCATCGGCCAGCGCGTCGACCTCGTGCTCGCCCGGGCCGCCCGGGTCGACGGTGATCTGGAACGGACGCCCGGCCTTGCCGCCCTTGACGCCCCAGCAGGCGAGGATCGAGCGGTCGGCGATCGACATGAAGTGCGCGTCGCGCAGCACCCGGATGTGCTTCTCGTAGCCGCAGCCGCCGCGGTAGCGCCCCGGGCCGCCCGAGTCGATCGCCAGGCCCAGCCGCTCCACCCGCAGCGGGAAGCGCCCCTCGGTGAACTCGGTGGGCAGGTTCCGCGAGTCCGGGACGACGTGGATGGTGTCCTCGCCGTCGGCGTAGTACCGGCCGCCGGAGCCCCCGCCGAGCACCTCGCGCATGAGGTAGGGCTGCCCCTCGGCGTCGGTGCCGTAGACGCCGGTGTAGCGGATCGTCTCCTGGTCGGCCGGCATCCGGCCGCCGGTGGCCTTGGCCAGCACGCCGGCGAGGACGCCGAGCAGCCGCAGGATGACGAACGTCCGGGCGTTGGTCGGCGCCGGGAAGATCGGCGTGAGCAGCGTGCCCTTCTCGGGGAAGCGCATCTCGATGAGCGGGACGACGCCCTCGTTGACGTCCAGCTCGGCCATGCGCTCGGGCGTCTCGGCCAGGTTGCGCAGGATCGGGGCCAGCCACTTCTTGAGGAAGTTGCCGTCGGCGTAGTCGCCGCAGTGGTTGATCGGGCCCTTGGCCTGCGGGCCGGTGCCGGTGAAGTCGATGACCAGCGGGGTCTCCTGGGTGGAGTCCATGGTCAGCGTGATCCGCTGCCGGTGCAGCTGGGGCTCCTCCACGCCGTCGTGCTCGGCGTAGTCCTCCCAGACGTAGGTACCGTCGGGGATCTGGCTCAGGATCTCGCGCCGGTAGACCTCGGTGGAGCTGGCGAGGATCGCGTCGAAGCAGGCCTCGACGGCCGCCACGCCGTACCGGTCGAACAGCTCGCCGAGCCGCCGCGCGCCGGCCAGGCAGGCCGAGCACTCGGCGTCGAGGTCGGCGGCCAGCGAGTCGGGCATCCGCGAGTTGCGGGTCATGATCTTCAGCGCGGACTCGTTGGGCACGCCGCGGTCCCACAGCTTGATCGGGGGGACCATGAGGCCCTCCTCGTACACGCTGGTCGCCGCCGAGGGCATGGAGCCCGGCACCGCGCCGCCGATGTCGTCGTGGTGGCCGAAGGCCTGGATGAAGGCGACCACCCGCTCCTCGCCG
This sequence comes from Geodermatophilus sp. CPCC 206100, assembly GCF_048569675.1. Lineage (NCBI taxonomy): Bacteria > Bacillati > Actinomycetota > Actinomycetes > Geodermatophilales > Geodermatophilaceae > Geodermatophilus > Geodermatophilus sp. CPCC 206100. Next base: position 54,525 of record NZ_JAQISV010000036.1, on the reverse strand, counting down.
TCCGCGTGCGCGAAGACGGGCACGGTGACGCACAGGTCGGGGAGGTGGCCGATCCCGCCCTCGGACAGGTAGACGTCGTTGTGGAAGAAGACGTCACCGACGTTCATCGTCTCGATCGGGTAGTCGCGGACCACCGGGTGCACCAGGGCCGAGTACGAGCGGCCGGTGAGCTTGCGCAGCTGCCGGTCGTGGATGCCGGCGCGGAAGTCGTGCGCGTCGCGGATCATCGGCGACCGCGAGGTGCGCCCGATGGAGGTCTCGACCTCCTTCTCGATCGCGGCCAGGGTGCCCGCGACGATCTCGACGAGCACCGGGTCGGCGGCGGTCTTGCCGTCGGTCAGGCTCACTGGGCCGTCTCCTTCGTCAGCAGGATGTTGCCGTGGGTGTCGACGGTCGCGCGGAAGCCGGGGTGCACGGGCACCGTCGAGCCGAACTCCTCGATGATCGCCGGGCCGCTCACCACGTCGCCCGGGCCGAGGTCGGGGCGGTTGTAGGTGGGGGTGTCCACCCAGTCGTCGAAGAACACCCGGCGCGAGCCCGTGACGGCCCGGTCCGTCCCGCCGTCCTCCGGGTCGAGCTCGACCATGTCCGGACGGCGGATCGGCCCGATCCCGCTCACCCGGAGGTTGACCCACTCCACGGCCTGGCGCGGGTCGTCGGCGAAGTCGTAGCCGTAGAGCTGGCGGTGCGCGGCGTGGAAGGCCCGGGCGACGTCCTCGGTCGCCGCGGCGTCGAGCTCGCCCTCGGCCACCGGCACCCGCACCTCGAACGCCTGGCCGACGTAGCGCAGGTCGGCGGTGCGCTGCATCCGCTGCTGGTCGCGGGCGAAGCCCTCGCCGTCCAGCGCGACCTGCGCCTGGCCCTCCAGGTCGGCGTACACGGCGCGCACCCGGTCCAGGTCCAGGTCGGCGTGCCGGCTGACCACGGTCTGCACGTAGTCGTTGCGGACGTCGACGGTGAGCAGCCCGAACGCGCTGACGTTGCCCGGGTTCGGCGGGACGAGCGTCCGGGGCAGACCCAGGATGTCCATGAGCCGGCAGGCCAGCAGCGAGCCGGAGCCGCCGAACGTGGTCAGCGTGAAGTCGCGGACGTCGAGACCCCGGGCCACGGTCACCTGGCGCAGCGCGTTGGCCTGGTTCCAGGCGGAGATCTCGAGGATGCCGGTGGCCGTCTTCTCCAGCGAGAGGTCCAGCTCCGCGCCCAGCCGCTCGAGCCCGCCGCGGGCGGCCTCCACCGACAGCGGGATCTCGCCGCCCAGCAGGTGCGGGGGGATCCGGCCGAGCGTGACGTGCGCGTCGGTGACGGTCGGCTGGTCGCCGCCGCTCGGGTAGCACATGGGGCCGGGGTCCGCGCCGGCCGACTTGGGGCCGACCTTGAGGGTGCCCTCGGGGGAGAGCCAGGCGATCGAGCCGCCGCCCGCGCCGACGGTGACCACGTCGATCATCGGGATCTTGGACGGGTAGTCGCCGACCGAGCCCTCGGTGGTGAGCGTCGGCTCCCCGTCGATGACGACGGTGACGTCGGTGGAGGTGCCGCCGCCGTCGCAGGTCAGCACGCGGTCGAAGCCGGCGGTGCCCGCGATGAGCGCCGCACCCAGGGCGCCGGCCGCGGGGCCCGACAGCATCGTGGTGATCGGCTGGTGCACGACCTCGCCGGCGCTGAGCACGCCGCCGTTGCTCTTCATCACGTAGAACGGCACGCCCGGGGCGATCTCGTCGAGCCGGGTGCGGATGTTGGTGACGTAGGCGCCGACCTTGGGCTTCACCGCGGCGTCGACCAGCGTGGTGACCGACCGCTCGTACTCGCGGTACTCGCGCAGCACCTGGCTGGACAGCGAGACCACGGCGCCGGGGTGCTCCTCGCGGATGACCTCGAGCATGCGGCGCTCGTGCGCGTCGTTGGCGTAGGCGTGCAGGAAGCAGACGCCGACGGTCGCGATGCCGGCGTCCCGGAAGAAGCGGGCCGCGGCGCGGGCGTCGCCCTCGTCGAACGGCCGGACCTCCTCGCCCCGGTGGTCGAGGCGGCCCCGGACGGTGCGGACCAGGTCGGCCGGGACGATCCGCGGCGGCTTGACCCAGAAGTAGCTGTTGCCGTAGCCGTCGGGCACCGACTGGCGGGCGATCTCCAGCACCGACTCGTAGCCCTCGGTGGTGATGAACCCGATCCGGTCCAGCTTGCCCTCGAGCAGCTGGTTGGTGGCGACCGTCGTCCCGTGGCTGACGGCGGTCACCGCCTCGCCCGGCAGGTCCATCAGGTCCAGCACCTTGCGGACGCCGGTGAGGAAGCCCTCGGCGGGGTCGGCGGGGGTGGACGGCGTCTTGGTGGTGGTGGTCTGCCCGGTCTCCTCGTCCACCGCGACGACGTCGGTGAACGTCCCCCCGGTGTCGATGCCGATGCGGACCCGGCGGGGCGGCGCACTCATGCGGATATCTTAGCGTTGAGATACTGGCGGGGGAAGCGGCGTCCCGGAGCTCGCCGCGCGCCGCTGTGACCCCCGCCATAGTGTCGCCGCGTGCCGGATCCCCAAGGGACAGGAGCGTGCGGCTGATGACCGTCGACGGAGACAGCGCGGCAGGGACCCGGCGCCGGCGCCGGCCCGGCGGGACCGCGCTGGTCGTGGGGGCGGTCGCCGTCCTCGTCGGGACCCTGGTGCCCACCGGCACGGCGGCGGCGACGGGCGGCGGCACCGGCTGCGCGGAGCTCGCCGGCACCGAGGTCGCGGCCGGGGCGATCGGGCTGCCGACCGGGGGAGCGGTGGTGGACTCCGCGACCGTCGTGCCGGCGGCCGCGCCGCTGGGCGAGTACTGCGACGTCCGGTTCACCGTCCGCCGCGTCGACCCGGCCGCGCCCGACATCCACGCGCGGGTGAACCTGCCGGCGGACTGGAACGGCCGGGCGATGCACTTCGGTGGCGGCGGCTACAACGGCACCGTCCCCGAGGCCACCGGCAACGCCCCGTCGGCGCCGCCGGGCACGGTCCCGCCGCTGGGCCGCGGCTACGCCACCTTCGCCGGCGACTCCGGGCACACCGGCGGCAACGCGACCTTCGCCCTCAACGACGAGGCGCTGGTCAACTTCGGCTACGCGGCGCTGAAGAAGACCCGCGACGTGGCGATGGAGCTGGTCCGGGCCCGCTACGGGGCGGACCCCGCCTCCACCTACTTCGTCGGCAGCTCGCAGGGCGGCCGCGAGGGCCTCACCGTCGCTCAGCGCTTCCCGGACGACTACGACGGCGTCCTCAGCCGCGTGCCGGTCGTGCCCTTCACCGGCCTCCAGCTGGCCGGCAACCGGGTGGGCGCCGCGGTGGCCGCCGGCGGGTGGATGGACCCGGCCGAGATCGCGCTGCTCACCGACGCCACGTTCGCCGCCTGCGACGGGCTGGACGGCGTGGTGGACGGGCTGATCGCCCGCTATCCCGACTGCGACCCCGACCCGGCCGCGCTGCTGTGCCCCGCCACCGTCGACCCGGCCACGAGCACCACGTGCCTGTCCCAGGCGCAGGTGGACCTGGTGCGCACCGTCCGGTCCGACCTGGAGTTCGACGCCCGGATGGCCCACGGCGTCCGGTCCTACCCGGGTTGGCCGGCCGGGCACGAGGCGGCGTCCTGGCCGTTCTGGATCACCGGGGCCGCGCCGCTGCCGGCCGACCAGCTGCCTGGATCGGTGCAGCCGGGCGGCGTTCCGCCGGGCGGCAGCGCGGTCGGCAACTTCGGCGCCCAGTGGGTGCGCTACGCCATCGCGCGCGACCCCGACCTCGACACCTGGTCCTTCGACCCGGACGACCCGCGGTGGCGGGAGCGGATCGAGACGGTGTCGGAGATCGTCGACTCCACGGACCCCGACCTGTCCGCGTTCCGCGCCGGCGGCGGCAAGCTGATCGTTCAGGAGCACTTCGGGGACTACGCGCAGAGCGGCTTCGCCGGTGCCCGGTACTTCGAGTCCGTCGTCGACGAGCTGGGCCGCCGGAAGACCGCCGACTTCGCCCGGCTCTACGTCTCCCCCGGCGCCGACCACGGCGGTCAGGGCGCTCCGGCACTGGTGGACTGGGTGGGCCTGCTCGAGGCGTGGGTGGAGCAGGGGGAGGCTCCCCGGGACGTGGTGCTCAGCGGGGCCGTCGGCGACGTGGCCCGCACGCTGCCGGCCTGCCAGTACCCGGAGTGGCCGCGGTACCGGAGCGGCCCGGTGGAGGACGCGGCGAGCTACGTCTGTGTCGGCGGCGGGGGGCGCGGCTACCGCTGACCGGAGCTCCGGCGGGAGCGGGCGGTCAGGACGACGGGCCCGCCCCGCCGACCGGGTTCGCTCCCGACCCGCCCGCGCGGTCCTCGGGTGCCTCCTCTCGGGGCGGCACCGGCTCCTCCGGGAGGTCGACGTCGGTGGTGCCCGCTCCGGCCTCCCCCGGGAGGTCGTGCAGGGCGTCCTCCGGCGCCAGGAAGGCGTCGTCGGGTCCGGTCATCGCGGTTCCCCTCCCTCGTCCTGCACGTCTCTGAGCGTTCCCCGGCGGAACGCCGCCAGCCGCTCGGCCTCGGCGCCGATCGCTCCGCGCAGCGCGGCCGTCGGCGTGCGCCACAGCTGTACCACCAGGGTGAGCGACGAACCCGACTTCCGGGATGCCGGCGGCCCGCAGCGGCCGGGCGGCAGGGAGGTCGCCACGCCCGGGACCGTAGTGCCGGGCACCGACGTCGGCCCGCGCCGTTGTCGTCGGGGTGTGATCGTGGTCTCATGCCGGGGCGGCGCTGCCGGGGGGCGCGCCACGAGGAGGCGGTCGGGTGCAGCCCTCCCTCGCCGAGGAGGTCGTGGCCGCGACCGGGGCGCTGCTCGCCGTGATCGCCGCCGACGGCCGGATCCTGCTGGCCAACCCCGCGCTGCAGCGGTTCACCGGCCGCTCGGCCGGGGAGCTGCTGGGCCGGTTGTTCCACGAGGTGTGGGTCCTGCCCGAGCACGTCGAGCTGGCCCAGGACGCCATCGCCCGGTCGATCGCCACCGGCACGGCCTCCCCACAGGAGGCCGACTGGCTCACCGGGGACGGGGGACGGCGGCGGGTGGCCATGCTCAACGACGTCCTGCGCGACTGCGCCGGCCGCCCCTACGCGGTGGTCACCCTCGGCATCGACGTCACCGACCAGCGCCAGCGCGAGGCCCGCCTGCACGAGCGGGCCGAGACCGACCGCCTCACCGGCATCCCGCACCGCGGCGCGCTGTTCGACACCCTCCGCCGGCACCTGGACCCCGTGGACGGCGCGGGCTGCGCGGTGCTCTTCTGCGACCTGGACCGCTTCAAGCGGGTGAACGACGACCACGGGCACGGCGTCGGCGACCGGCTGCTCAGCGAGGTCGCCGCCCGGCTCAGCGACCTGGTGCGGCCGGGCGAGGTGGCGGCCCGCTTCGGCGGCGACGAGTTCGTCCTGCTCGTGCCGGGGGACGACCCGGACCGCGTGGCGTCCCTGGCCGGCCAGGTGGCCGCCGCGCTCGCCGCACCGTTCGACGCCGCCTGCGGGCCGCTGTCGATCGGGGTGAGCATCGGCGTGGCCGCGGGCCGGCCCGGGGAGACGGCCGACGAGCTCATCGGCCGCGCGGACCGGGCGATGTACGGCAGCAAGACGCACCGCCGCCGGCGCACGGCCGACGACCGGGACGACGGCGGTGCGGCCGCTCAGCGCCCCGGCCGGCCGATGCCCGCGCCGTAGAGGACCGCGAGGACGGCGCCCGGCGGCCCCGCCACCCAGATCCACCACGGGTGGACGAACTCGCCGGTGGTGACCGACACCAGGGCCCAGACGGCGAGGTTGATGGCGACCACGCTCGCCCAGATGATCGTCAGGACGCGCATCGTCGTCCCGGCAGCGTCGCGGGAGAACACCCGGCCCGGCGGCGGCGGGGGAGCGGGCGGCTCGGGCAGGTCCCGGGTGACGCGGGCCAGGTCGCCGCGGGTGCGCGCGGCCCACGCCGACTGGACCCGGGTGTCGAACTCCTGCAGGTCCAGTTGACCCGCGGCCACCGCCCGGCGCAGCCGCTCCTGGACCGCGGACCGCTCGGGGTCCGAGACGCGCATCTGGTCGGGGAGCACGGGATCGGTCACGCCCCGATCGTCGCCGATGAGCCCCCCGCGCGACAGCCGCCCTCGCCTGACCCAGGGAGCACGGGGTCCGTTCTCTAGTCGGCGTCGGCCTGCCACAGGTCGGGACCGAACACCTCGTACTGGATGTCGCGCGGCGTCACCCCGCGGTCCAGCAGCGTCTGGCGGACCGCCTTCATGAACGGAAGCGGGCCGCACAGGTAGTAGACCGCCTCGTCGGGGAGGTCCACCTCCGACAGGTCCATGACGCCCTCGTGCACGCCGTCCACCGGCAGGCTGCACTCCGCGCCGCGCTCGAACCAGACGTGCAGCTGCCCGCTCTCCAGCCCGCGGACGTCGCTGACCACCTGCTGGCGCAGGGCCCACGAGGACTCGTCGACGTCGGCGTGCAGCAGGGTGACGTCCAGGTGCGAGCCGGCCGCGGTCAGGTGGGAGATCATGCCGGCCATCGGGGTGATGCCGATGCCGGCGCTGGCGAACACCGCCGGCCGGGAGTCGTCGAGGACGACGTCGCCGAAGGGCAGTGACATGGTGAGCGTGTCGCCGACGTCCACCGACTCGTGCAGCAGGTTCGACACCTCGCCGTCGGGCTTGCCGTCGCCGTGCACCCGCTTCACCGCGAACGAGCGGTGCTCGCCGTCGTCGGCGCGGGTGAGGCTGTACTGCCGCGGCTGCCGGAGGCCCTCGGGCACCAGCACCTGCACGGTGACGTACTGGCCGGGCAGCGAGGTCTTGACCAGCCGGTCGTCGATGCGCTTGACGGTGAAGACGACGACGTCGTCGGTCTCGGGGCGCTTGTCCACGACCTCCCACTCGCGCCAGACCGTCTCCGGACGCACCCCGCGGGCGCTGTAGAGGCCGCGTTCCTGGTTGATCAGCGCCCAGGCCATCAGCCAGTAGACCTCCTCCCAGGCGGCGGCCACCTCGGGCGTGACCGCGTCGCCGAGGACGTCGACGATCGCCCAGAACAGGTGGTCGTGGACGACCTGGTACTGGGCGGCGGTGATGCCCAGCGACGCGTGCTTGTGCGCCACCCGGTTGAGCAGCTGCTCGGGGAGCCGGTCGGGGTGGTTCACCAGGGCGCTGGCGAACACCGCCACCGAGCCGGCCAGGGCCTGCTGCTGGGTGCCCTCCGCCTGGTTGCCGCGGTTGAAGACGCCGTCCTGGAGCTCCGGGTGCTCGCCGAACAGGTGCGTGTAGAACCGCTCGGCGATCGCGCCGATGTTCTCGCCGACCACGGGCAGGGTGGCCTCGATGACGGGCCGGGACTTCTCGGACAGCACGGCGGCTACCTCCCCCTCAGCTGGAGTGACGGGTCCGTCACGTCCTGCCCACCTAACCGCAGCGGCGTGCGCCCCGCAGGGGAACGGGGTCAGTCCTCCGTCAGCCGGCGGAGGATCCGGGTCAGCGCGGTGCGGTCGGCGGGCTCGAGCCGGGTGAACAGGTCGCGGGTGTCGGCCGCCCGCGCCGCGGCGACCTCCCGCTGCACCTGGGAGCCGGCCGCCGTCGGCGTCAGGACGACGGCCCGCCGGTCCCTGGGGTCGGGACGGCGCTCGACCAGCCCGCGGGCCTGCAGCGCGTCGGCGACCTCGGTGGCCGAGCGCGGCGCGATGTGCAGGGCCTCCGCGAGGTCGGAGAGGCGGGTGCCCGCACGCGTGCAGACGACGTGCAGCGCCCGCGCGTGGTGCGGGGAGAGGTCCCACGGGGCGAGGGCGTCCCGCCAGCGCCGCCGCTGGGTGCGGGCGGCCCGCATGAGCAGCTCGCCGAGCGCCTCGGCGTCCTCGTCGGCCACGGGACGACGATAGTCCTCAGAGCGCGGTACCCTCATCGTGAGGTAACCTCAGCACCTTGAGGAGGTGGTTGTCGTCTACTCGATGGCGGAACCCGGCGGTGGAGGCGGGGGCGGGCGCTCGGGGCGCACCGCCGATCCCTCCGACCGCGCCCAGCTGGCGTCCGCGCCGGTCCCCCTGCGGCGGGTCGCCGCACTGTTCGCGCCCTACCGGTGGCAGGTGGCCACCGTCGTGGCGCTCATCGTGGCCAGCTCCGTGGTGGCGCTGGCCACGCCGTTCCTCGTCCGGCTGGTGATCGACGAGGCCATCCCGCGGCAGGACGTCCCGCTGCTGGGCTGGACGGTCGCCGCCATGGTCGGCGTGGCCGCCACCACCGCCGTCCTCGGGGTGGTGCAGACCTGGCTGTCCACGACGGTCGGCCAGCGGGTCATGCACGGCCTGCGGACGGCGGTCTTCAGCCACCTGCAGCGGCAGTCGCTGGGCTTCTTCACCCGCACCCGCGGCGGCGAGGTGCAGTCGCGGCTGACCCACGACATCGGCGGCATGCAGTCGGTCGTCACCTCGACCGCCACGTCCCTGGCCTCCAACGCGACCACGGTGGTCGGCACGGTGGCCGCGATGGTGGCGCTGTCCTGGCGGCTGTCGCTGCTCTCCCTGCTGGTCCTCCCGCCCGCCGTCCTGCTGACCCGCAAGGTGGCGCGGATGCGCCGCGCGGTGACCGCCGAGCGCCAGCGGTCGCTGGCCGAGCTGCACGCCCAGGTCGAGGAGGGGCTGTCGATCAGCGGCGTGCTGCTCGGCAAGACCCTCGGCGCCGGGCCGGCGCAGTCCCGGCGGTTCGCCACGACGTCGGAGGACCTGGTCGGGCTCGAGGTGCGCTCCCAGCTGGCCGGGCGCTGGCGGATGGCCACGATGAGCATCGTGTTCGCCGGCATCCCGGCGCTGATCTACCTGGCCGCCGGCCTGCCGGCGACCTCCGGTGGCATGACCATCGGGACCCTGGTCGCCTTCACCGGGCTGCAGGGCTGGCTGTTCCGCCCGCTGATGGGCCTGCTGGACGTCGGCGTCTCGGTGACCAGTTCGATGGCGCTGTTCAGCCGCGTGTTCGAGTACCTGGACCTGCCGGTGGAGATCGACGAACCGGCCGATCCGGTGCCGCTGGACCCGGCCGCCGTCCGCGGCGAGGTCCGCTTCGAGAACGTGTCGTTCACCTACACCGACGGGCACCGGCCGGCGCTGGACGGCGTCGACCTCGTCGTCCCCGCCGGCACGTCGCTGGCCCTGGTCGGCGAGACCGGTTCGGGCAAGAGCACGCTCGCCTCGCTCGTGGCGCGGCTGGCCGACCCCACCCGCGGCCGGGTGACCATCGACGGCGTCGACCTCCGCGACCTGTCCCTGGGCACGCTGGCGCAGGTGGTCGGCGTGGTCGCGCAGGAGACCTACCTGCTGCACACCACGGTGCGGGAGAACCTCCGGCACGCCCGTCCGGGGGCCGGTGACGCCGAGATCGAGGAGGCCGCCCGCCGCGCGCAGGTGCACGACGTCATCGCCGCCCTCCCCGACGGCTACGACACCTTGGTCGGGGCGCGCGGCCACCGGTTCTCCGGCGGGGAGAAGCAGCGGATCGCCATCGCCCGCACCCTGCTGCGCGACCCGCGCGTCCTGGTGCTGGACGAGGCCACCAGCGCCCTCGACACGCGCACCGAGCGGGCCGTGCAGGCCGCGCTCGACGAGGCCAGCCGCGGCCGGACGACGATCACCATCGCGCACCGCCTCTCCACCGTGCGGGAGGCCGACCGCATCGCCGTCCTCTCCGCCGGGCGGGTGGTCGAGACGGGGACGCACGAGGAGCTGGTGGCGGCCGGCGGGCGCTACGAGGAGCTGGTCGCCGCGGGCGAGCGCGAGGTGGCGCTGGCCGCCTGATCCAGGCGCCGTCCCCCCTCCGAGCACGGGCAGGTGTGCCGGCGCGGGCCGATGAGTCCCGGGCGCGGGCGCCGTCTCAGCACGGAGGGAGCGGTCACCCGGACCGCCCGGACCCGGAGGAGGCCCCGTGCGACCGCTCGTCGTCACGATGTTCCTGACCATGGACGGCGTCGTGCAGGCGCCCGGCGGCCCGGGGGAGGACCCCGCGGGCGGGTTCGCGTACGAGGGCTGGCTGGTGCCGCACTTCGACGAGGACCTCGGCGAGCAGATCGAGGAGTGGTTCACCTCCGCCGAGGACTTCCTGCTCGGCCGCGGGACCTACGACATCTTCCACGCCTCCTGGCCGAAGATGCGCGACGAGAGCAGCGCCGTCTCGACCGGGCTGAACGACAAGGTCAAGCACGTCGCCTCGCGCACCCTGACCGCGGTCGAGTGGGACACCGCGCGGCTGATCGAGGGCGACGTGGCCGAGGCGGTGCGCGCGCTCAAGGCATCCGACGGCGGCGAGCTTCAGGTGCACGGCTCGCCCGGCCTGGTGCAGACGCTGCTGCGCGAGGACCTGGTCGACGAGCTGCGGCTGGTCGTCTTCCCGGTGACCCTCGGGCCGGGCAAGCGGCTGTTCGGCGAGGGCACCGTGCCGCGGACCTGGCGGCTGACCGCGTCGAAGGTCACGGGCTCCGGCGCGCTGATCGCCACCTACCAGCGGGCCGGCGAGGTGGAGGTCGGCTCGATGGGGCCGGAGTACGAGGAGTGACACACCCGGGAAGGTGAGCGGCGCGCGACCGGTTGCTCGTGGCAACACCCAGTGAGAGGCCCCGCCATGAGCATCCCGTTGTCCGTCCTCGACCTCGCGCCGATCGCCAAGGGCGCGACCGCGTCCGACAGCATCGCCGCGAGCGTCGCGCTGGCGCAGTGCGCCGAGGAGGCCGGCTACCGGCGGGTCTGGTACGCCGAGCACCACAACATGCCGACGATCGCGTCCTCGGCGACCAGCGTGCTCATCGCGCACGTCGGCGCGCGGACGTCGTCCATCCGGCTCGGCGCCGGCGGCGTCATGCTGCCCAACCACTCGCCGCTGACCATCGCCGAGCAGTTCGGCACCCTCGAGGCGATGTACCCCGGCCGGATCGACCTCGGCCTGGGCCGGGCACCCGGGTCGGACCAGAACACGATGTACGCGCTGCGCCGCGACCCGCACTCGGCCGACCGCTTCCCGCAGGACGTCCTCGAGCTGCAGGGCTACCTGACCGGTCAGTCGCGGGTGCCGGGCGTCGACGCGGTGCCCGGCCGGGGCTCCAACGTGCCGCTGTACGTGCTGGGCTCCTCGCTGTTCGGAGCCAAGCTGGCCGCCGCGCTCGGGCTGCCCTACGCCTTCGCGTCGCACTTCGCGCCGGACGCGCTGCACGCCGCCGTGGCGGCCTACCGGCGGGAGTTCCAGCCGTCGGAGCAGCTGGCCGAGCCCTACGTCATCGCCGGCGTGAACGTGGTCGCCGCCGACAGCCGCGAGGCGGCCGAGGAGGCGCTGCAGGCGGTGCGCCGGACCCTGGCCGTCGGGCTGTTCGGGCGGGGCCGGAGCTTCACCGACGAGGAGGCCGAGCTGCTGCTGGCGCAGGGCGCCCGCGCGCACGTCGGCTCGATGCTCACCCACACCGCGGTCGGCACGCCGTCGGAGGTCCGCGAGTACCTGACCGGCTTCGCCCAGCAGGCCGGCGCCGACGAGCTGATCGTCGCCCACCAGTTCCCCGGGGTGGAGGGCCGGCTGCGCTCGGTGCAGCTGACCGCCGAGGCGATGCAGCTCGTCGCCGCCTGCCCTTCCCACCGGCCGGCCCCTCTTCCGCGGGAGCTCGTGCCCTGCCCCCCACGGTGGGCAGAGCACGAGCTCCCGGACACACCCTCCTGCCCCGGCGTCGCGGGGTCACGGGGCGGCGGTGGGGGAACAGCTCTGCCGCACCTGGTCGAGGAAGGCCCTCGGGTCGTCGGCGTGCAGCCGGGTGACCATGCCGAACAGCAGCCCGCACATCCAGATCACGCCCCAGATGCCGACCACCAGCAGGGGGATGCGGACGGCCGGCCACCGCTGCACCAGGACGTCGACGACCACGACCTCCGCCGCGGACACGACGATGAACGTGAGCAGCACCGGCACGCCGCGGGCGGGGGACGGCGGTCATCGGGGCCGCTCCGGGCCCATGAGCTCCTGCAGTCGCGCGACGACCGTGTCCAGATCGCGGCGGAACCGCTCTCGCGGCGGACGAAGCCCGCGGCCTCGAGGGCGTCGACCAGACCCGTGACGTTGCGCGGGGTGACCTGCAGCGCCGTGGCCAGGGGGGTGATGACCGTCGCGTTCCGGAATGGACGCCGCCGCGGGCCGCCTTGCCCCTCCCGTGGACCTGTTCTCTCCTGTGACCCTCGGCGACCTCCAGCTCGCCAACCGCGTCGTGATGGCCCCCCTGACCCGCATGCGCTCCGGCGCCTCCGGCGTCCCCGGGGACCTGGTCGTCGAGCACTACCGGCAGCGCGCCGGCGTCGGGCTGATCGTCACCGAGGGCACGTACCCCGACCACGAGGGCCAGGCGTTCGTCGGCCAGCCCGGCATCGTCACCGACGCGCAGGTCGAGGGCTGGCGCCGGGTCGCCGCGGCGGTGCACGCCCGGGGCGGCCGGATCGTCCTGCAGGTCATGCACGGTGGCCGGGTCACCCACCCCGACGTCAACGGCGGACGCCGCGTCGTCGCCCCCAGCGCCGTCGCGATCAACGGCGAGGGGCACACGGAGGAGGGCAAGCAGGCCTATCCGGTGCCGCACGCGCTGACCGTCGAGGAGGCCCGCGCGACGGTGCAGGACTTCGTCTCCGCCGCCCGCCGCGCCGTCGAGGCCGGGCTGGACGGCGTGGAGATCCACGGCGCCAACGGCTACCTGCTGCACGAGTTCCTCGCCCCGTCGTCCAACCTGCGCGCCGACGAGTACGGCGGCTCTCCGGAGAACCGCGCGCGGTTCGTCGTCCAGGTGGTCACGGCGGTGGCCGCGGCGATCGGCGCGGGCAAGGTCGGCCTGCGCATCTCCCCGGAGCACGGCATCCAGGACGCCCTGGAGCCCGACCGCGCCGACGTCCTCGCCACCTACGGCACCCTGCTCGACCAGCTGCGCCCGCTGGGCCTGGCCTACCTGTCCGTGCTGCACCGCGAGCCGGCCGGGGAGCTGGTGCAGGAGTTGCGCCGCCGCTTCGGCGGGCCGCTGATGGCCAACAGCGGCTTCGGTTCCGTCACCACCCGGAACGAGGCCGTGGCGCTCATCGAGGCGGCGCACGCCGACGCCGTCGCCGTCGGGCGGGCCGTTCTCGCCAACCCGGACCTGGTCGAGCGCTGGGCCGGCGAGCACCCGGAGAACGAGATCCGGGCGCACCTGTTCTACGCGACCGGCGCCGAGGGCTACACCGACTACCCGGCGCTCCAGGTCGGCTGACCTCCGGTTCGTGCACTCAGCGCGGTCCGGCGCCGTCCGGGATCGCGCTGAGTGCACACCGCGTTCACCCCTGATCGGGAGACCAGTCCTCCGCCTGCCAGCGGTGGAACACCTTGGCGACCGAGTCCCGCGGCGTCTGCCAGGTGTCGGGCCGGTACGGGCTCAGGTAGGGGCTGAGGTCCTCCATGATCCGGGCGAACGCCGGCCGGTGGGACTCGTGGTTGGCCCGCACGGCGGCGGCCTTCTGCGGATCCTGTTCCAGCAGGTGGACGAAGACGTCCTCCATCGAGAACAGCCAGCGACCGGTCACGCCCGTCTCGACCGGCAGGGGCCCGGAGTCGGAGTCGGCGAACACCCGCGCGATGTCCTCCTCCGCGCCCGGCTTCATCCGCTGGACGATCACGGTCAGCTGCCGGTCCGCGGGCACGTCGCCGTCCGGCACCCACGCGTAGAACTGCTTGGCGACCGAGTGCGACGGGTTCTCCCAGTAGCTCGGGTACGGCGTCACGTACGGCGCGATCTTCTCCGCGATCTGCTGGAAGGCCGGCAGGCCGCGCCGCTGGCCGGAGACGGCCGGGTCCTCCTTGCGCTCGATGACGTGGATGTAGAGGTCGTCGTGCGAGAGCAGGTAGCGCCCGATGACGCCCAGGTCCTGCGGGCGGGTGGTCTTGTCGTAGTAGGCGAAGACGGGGCCGACCTCGTCCTCACTGCCGGGCACCATGTGGCAGACGATCACGTTGCGGAACGGTCGGAAGGTCACGGTTCCTCCTCGATGGGTGGGGTCGGGTGGGCAGTGGTCGTCACCGGGGCAGGGGTTCGGACCCGGTGACGACGAAGGAGGCGTCCAGGCGCACGAGGACGTCGTCCTCGCCACCTGTGCCGGTGTCGGCCTTGGCCAGGTAGCCGCCCGAGCCGTCGGACTGCACCCGCCAGACGACGGCGCCGGGGAAGCGGGCGGTCACGGCGTCCCGCACCCGCGCGGCGGCGTCCGCCGGCAGGTCCCCGTCGCGCCAGTTCCCGGCGCGACCGTCGCGGTCGTGCTCCGGGAGGACCTCGGTGCCGGTGACGGCGAAGCCGCCGTCGAGGGACCAGGCCACGTGCGTGCCGTCGGCGGTGTGGCCGTAGGCGACGTAGCCACCGGCGGCGTCCGGCCGGACCCACCCCACGGTGGCTCCCGGGTCCCGGGCCGCGACAGCGTCCCGCACCCGCGCGGCAGCGTCCGCGGGCACGGCGTCCCCGTCCCCCGGCGAGCCGTGCCACCAGGAGCGCCAGCCCCAGCTGGTGTCGGTCGACGCCGCGGGGAGCAGGGCGGCGGTCGCCGGTGGGTCGCCGGCACGCGTCAGCCCACCGGAGACCACCGCCCCGGCCAGCACTCCCGCGCCGACGGCGACCCCGGCGGCGAGCCACCGCCGGGAGCGGCCGGACGGTCCGTCGCGCCGGCGGGCGTCCGGGTCGGATCTGTCCATCGGGGTCCTCCTCGGTCTCTGTCGGGTCGGGGTGTCACCGGCCGGGCGGGCCGTCGGTGGCGTCGGGGTCCGGGGTCCACCGGCCGTCCCACCCGCCGGCCCAGCACTGGTCCCACGGGCCGGGTCGCCACCCGCCCGGGGCGGTGGACGCGCCGACCAGGACCAGGCCGGTCAGCAGCCGGTGGCCGAGGGTGGCGCCGACGGCGGTCCACCGCCGGCCCGGCTCGGGTGGCAGTGCCTCGTCGCTGAGCGTGGACACGTCCATCGCGGGGCCTCCTCGGGTTCCCGGGCTCAGGGGGTGGGCGGGCCGTGGGGACCGCGGGGCGGGGGCGGGGTCCCGGCGATGGCGGCGAGCCGGTCCAGCTCGGCGGTGTCCAGCGGGTCGAGCGCGAGGGCGGCCGCCGCCACGTTCTCCTCCAGCTGGGCGACCGTGGTGGCCCCGGGGATGACCAGCAGGTTCGGCGACCGCGCCAGCAGCCACGCGATGGCCACCTGCGTCCGCGTGCCGCCCACCCGCTGCGCCACCGCGTCGAGCACGGCCGCCTGCTCGGGGGAGAGGTCGCGCACCGGGAAGAACGTCGTGTACGAGATGCCCTCCATCGACTGGAAGGCGGTGCCCTCCGCGGCGAGGGCGTCGATGAGGTCGTCGTCCTCGCGGTGGACCAGGTTGTAGTGCTCCTGCACGCACGCCAGCGGGGCGATCGCCCGGGCCTCGGCCACCTGCGCGGCGGTCACGTGGCTCACCCCGACGTGGCGGACCAGGCCCTCCTGCTGGAGCCGGGCCAGGGCCTCGAACGGCTCGACGATCGCGCCCGGCTGGGGCTCACCCACGCCCGGCATCCGCAGCAGGGCCACGTCCAGCACGTCGAGGCCGAGGGTGTCGAGGTCCTCGTGCACGGCCCGGCGGAGCTCGTCGGCCTGGAGGGCCGGGATCCAGCCGCCGTCCGGCGTCCGGCGGGCGCCGACCTTGGTGACGACGACGAGCTGCTCCGGATACGGGTGCAGCGCCTCGCGGACCAGCTCGTTGACGATCCGCGGGCCGTAGTGGTCGCTGGTCTCCAGGTGCTCGACGCCCAGCTCGACGGCGCGGCGCAGCACGGCCAGCGCGGCCGCCCGGTCCGCCGGCGGGCCCATGAGGCGGGGACCGGTCAGCTTCATGCACCCGAAGCCCAGGCGGGCCACCGGCCGGTCGCCGAGGGGGAACCGTCCGGACCGCTCCGCGGTGACCGGGGCGGCGACCGGGGTGGCGGTGACCGGGCCGCCGCGGGCCGGGGTGGGGGTGAACCGCAGCGGCAGCTCGAGCAGCCCGCGGAAGGCCGACGCGGCGGGCAGCCACTGGAGCTCCTCCACCGGGACGTCGAGGCGCAGGTCGGGCAGCCGCAGCAGCACCTGCCGCAGCGCCGTGGTCGCCTCCAGCCGGGCCAGCGCGGTGCCCAGGCAGTAGTGGACGCCGTGGCCGAAGGCCAGGTGCGGGGTCGGACCGCGGTCCAGGTCCAGCCGGTCGGGGTCGGCGGCGAGCTCGGGGTCGTGGTCGGCCGCGCTGAGGACGACGGTGACGATCGAGCCCTGCGGGATGGCCACGCCGCCGATCTCGAGGTCCTCGGTGGCGAACCGGAAGCTCGACACCGGCACCGACCCGTCGAAGCGCAGCAGCTCCTCGACCGCCTCGGGCAGCCGGTCGAGGTCGGCCCGCAGTGCGGCCATCTCTTCGGGGTGGGTCAGCAGCGCGACGACGGCGTTGCCGAGGAAGTCCGACGTCGTCTGGTAGCCGGCGAACAGCAGCAGGAAGCAGGTGGAGACCAGCTCGGCCTCCGACAGCCGGCCGTCCCCGTCGCGGGCGGCGATCAGCCCGCTGACCAGGTCCTCGCCCGGGTGGGCGCGCTTGGCCGCCACCAGGCCGGTGAAGTAGGCGTGCAGCCGCTCCTGCGCCTGCCCGATCGCCGCCCGGTCCTCCTGCGGGCTGCGACCGCCGGTGCCCACGGTCCGGATGACCTGGGTGCCGGCGAGGATCTCCTCGTGGTCGGCCTCGGGGATGCCGAGCAGGTCGCCGATCACCGCCAGTGGCAGCCGCAGCGCGAACTCGTCGACGAACTCGGTGGACCCGCGCGGCGAGATCCGGTCGAGCAGGCCGGCGACGATCTGCTCGACCCGGGGGCGCATGGCCTCGATCCGCTTCGGGGTGAACGCCTGGGTCACCAGGCGGCGCAGCCGGGAGTGCTCGGGCGGGTCGGAGTTGAGCATGTTCGTGTTGATCTGCCGGGCCTTCTCGCCGAACACCGCCAGGTAGGTGTCGCCGGCCCGGTACAGGTCCTTGGACAGCCGCGGGTCCGACAGCGCCTGGCGGGCGTCGGCGTAGCGGGTGACCAGGAAGGAGTCGAAGCGCGGCGTCCGCACCTTGACGACGGGGCGCTCGGCGCGCAGCCGGGCGTAGACGGGGTAGGGGTCGGCGCGGAACTCCGGCGTGTAGATCTCCTGGCCGGGGACCACGTCGTCAGGGGGCGCCGAGGGGGTGGGTGAGGCGGTCTGCGTCATGTCGGCTCCTGGGGGAGTGGGCGGTCAGGGGGCGAGGACGCCGGCGAGGTGGTCGAGCAGGGCGTCCTCGTCGAGCGGGCGGCTGCGGAACCCGACGTGACCGTCGGGGCGGACGAGGTAGGCCGCCGTCCCGGCGCCCGCCAGGCCGTAGGCGGCGGCGAAGGCGCGGCCTGTGTCGTGGACCACCGGCAGGTCGACCAGCAGGGGCACCCGGACCTCGGGCTGGGCGACCAGGTAGGCACAGACCTCGCCGCGGCTCTGCTGGCGCACGCCCACGGCCAGCTTCTCCAGGTCGAGCAGCTGCTCCTCCGAGGCGCCCGCGTCGGCGTGCAGGAGCAGCGTCGAGCGGGTGCCGCGGGTCAGGTCGAACAGCCGCAGCGGGGCGGCCACGCCGAAGCGCCGCAGGCCGTGCACGTCCGGCGCCCGGTGCCCGGGCTCCGGCCCGGCCGTGAACCCTGGCGTCTCCCCGACCAGCGGGCTGCCGGCGTAGTTCATGGTCATCTGCATCTCGAGCAGGAACTGCGCCTTCTCGTCGGCCATGTCCATCTCGTCGGTGAACGCGATGGCCACGGCGCGGTCGACGATCGCCTTGCCGGCCGGGCGGCGCTCGGCCTCGTAGCTGTCCAGCAGGCCCGGTGCGGCCTGCCCGCGGACAGCGAGGGCGAGCTTCCACCCGAGGTTCCAGGCGTCCTGGATACCGGTGTTCATGCCCTGCCCACCCGCCGGCGGGTGCAGGTGGGCGGCGTCGCCGGCGACGAACACCCGGCCCACGCGGTAGCGGTCGACGATGCCGTGCTTGATCCGGAAGATCGACGACCAGCGCAGGTTGGACGCCGTCGTCCCCGCCGGGCCCAGGTCGTCGATGGCGGCCTGGATGTCGGCCAGCGTCGGCGGCTCGTACTCCTGCCAGAACCCGGGAGGCACCACGCCGGTGCCGACCGCCTTCTGCCACCTCTCCGGGGCCAGGGTGGCGATGCGGTAGCGGTTGCGGCCCTTGAGCGGGACGCAGACCAGCATGCCGGTGAACGCGCCGTCGTCCTCGATGCGCACGAAGCGGACCAGGTGGCCGGCCGGGAGGTCCCAGTCGACGTCGACGTCGCCCAGCATGAACAGCTGCGGGAACATCGACAGGCCGCCCTCGAAGGTCAGCCCCAGCGAGGAGCGGACGGCGCTGTGGGCGCCGTCGCACCCGACGAGGTACTGCGTGCGGGCGGTCTCGACCTCGCCCGAGGCCAGTCGCAGCTGCGCGGTGACGCCGTCGTCGTCCTGGGTCAGCCCGGCCAGCTCCACCCCGCGCTCGACGGCGACGCCGAGGGCGGCCAGCCGGTCGCCCAGCAGGCGCTCGGTCTCGTACTGCGGCAGCCCGAGGTGGGCGTAGGGCAGCTCGTCGAGGCCCGCCCAGTCGACCTGGTGGGTCTGCTCCCCGTTGACGAAGACGGTCTGGCCGTACAGCCAGATCCCGGCGTCCATCGCCTCCCGGACGATGCCCTGGTCCTCCCAGATCTCCATCGTCCGGCAGTGGATGCCGATGGCCTTGTCCGCCTGGGTCGCGGCCTGCGCCCGCTTGTCGACCACCCGGACGGCGATACCGCGCCGGGCCAGCTCGATCGCGTGGGTCATGCCGGCCGGCCCGGCGCCCACTACCAGCACCTCCGTGGGGCGGCCGGTGGAGGGACCGGCGCCGACGGGACCCTGCGAGGCGGCCGCCGGGGCCGTGGCGGTCCGGTGCTCGTCGTCCGGCTTCTCCACGAACTCCAGCACGGTGGCGCTGGGGACCGGCGCCGGCTCCACCGTCGCCGGCTGCACCGGCGTCGGTACGACCGGCTTCGGCTGCACCGGCGTCGGCGCGACCGGCTCGGGGGCGGCCGTCTCCTGCGGGGCCGGTGCGGAGACCGCGGCCGTGGACCTCGAGGCCAGCGGGGTCGCGGCCGGCGGCGACGCGATCACCGTGGCGGCCGGCGCCTGCAGGGACGAGGGGGCGGCCCACGGGTCGCCACGGTGCTCGGGCGGGCGGTAGCGCAGCTCGAACACCCGCCGGTCGAAGTCGACCGACAGCCAGCGGATGAGCGCCGCGCTCTGGTCGGCGTGCGACGGGTCGTCGACCCAGTTGTTGAAGTGCCGTTCGCTCTCCCACTCGGCGAAGATGTGGTAGATCGGCGCGTCGGGCTCCTTGAGCAGCTCCTCCCGGATCAGTCCCGGGGTGCCGCGCAGCCGCTCGACGGTCCGGGCGTAGGCGCGCTCGAAGAGCTCCTCCTCGCCGGGGGCGACCGTCGTCTGGATGTCGACCCGGATGTGCAGGCCCGTGTCGCCGTGGACGGTGTGCAGCACCTCGTAGGTGCCGCGGTCGGCCTCCTCGCGCAGGTCGCCCAGCGCTGCGGTGAGCGCCTCGTGGGCATCGCTGCAGGTGAACGCGTCGACCGCGGCCTGGTCGGTCCAGTCGCTGGTGAGCAGGAACGTGCGGGGGTCGTGGGCGTCGCGGCTCAGCTCCTGCCGGAGGTTGCCCGGCACCCGCCGGATCTCCGCCGTGGCCTCGCGCCAGGCAGCCTCCAGCGCCGCCTCGCAGCCCTCGCGGGCGCGCAGCCGCAGGGTCGTCCGGACCCCCGGCTGCTCACCCGACCCGGTCGCGAGGGGGGTCATGCCGGCCTCTCCTCCGAGGCGTGCCGGCCCGGGACCGTGGCCAGCACCTCGTAGGTGTTGCGGGCGGCGTCCTCGCGCAGGTCGCGCAGCGCCGCGGTGAGCGTCTCGCGGGCACTGCTGCGGCCGAAGGCGTCGACGGCGGCGCGATCGGCCCAGTCCGCGGTGATGAGGAACGTCCGCGGGTCGTCGGCGTCGCGGAAGAGCTCCTGCTGCAGGTTGCCCGGCACACGGGCGATCTCGCTCGCCGCCTGGCGCCACGCCGCCTCGAACCGCGCCTCGCAGCCCTCCCGGGTCCGCATCCGCAGCATCGTGCGGACGCCGGGCGGCCGGCGGTCCTCCTGTCCGGCGGTGGTCATGAGCCGTCCTCCTCGAACCCGCGGTGCCGGCGCAGGACCAGGCTGCTGTTGAAGCCCCCGTAGCCGCGGGCGAGGACGACCACGGTCGACAGCTCCCGCACCCGGCTGCCCTGCACGAGGTCCACGCCGGGGGCGTCGACCGGCTGGTCGAGGAAGGCGGTCCCCGGGACGATCCCGTCGCGCATGGCCAGCAGGGCGGTGGCGACGGCGAGCGCCGAGCCGCCGGCCATCAGCCGCCCGGTCCAGGCCGACGGTGCGGTGACGGGCACCGGCGTCGACCGCCCGGAGAACGCGGCCGCGACGGCGGCGAGCTCCAGCGCGTCCAGCTCCGGCGTCCCGGCGCCGTCGGCGACGACCAGGTCCACCTCGTCCGGGGTCACGCCGGCGTCGGCGAGCGAGAGCCGGATCGCCCGCGCGTACTGGGTGGCGTCGGGGGCGGGGGCCTCGTGGTGGTGCGCGTCGTGGGTGGCGCCGTAGCCCGCGACCTCGCCCCACACCCGCGTGGCCCCGCGGGCCCGAGCGGCCGCCGGCTCCTCCACCAGCAGGATCGCGCCGCCCTCGCCGACGACGTGGCCGTTGGCCCGCCGGTCGAAGGGCAGGTACGCCTCCTCGGGCCGGGCGGCCGTCGACAGCCGGCCGCTGGTCGCCTGGCAGAGCAGGGCGTAGGGGCACATCCCCGCCTCGGTGCCGCCCACGAGGACCGCGGGGGTGCCGCGGCGGGTGACCCGGCGGGCCCAGCCGATGCTGTCCAGCCCCCCGGCGCCCTCGCTGACGACGACGCCGGAGGGGCCCTTGTAGCCGTCGCGGATGGAGATCTGGCCGGTGCTGGCGGCGTAGAACCAGGCGATCGACTGGTAGGCGCCGACCGACCGCGGCCCCTTGGCCCACAGGCCCTGGATCTCGTGCTGGCTGAACTCGTTGCCGCCGGACCCGGACGCGAGGAACACCGACGTGGCGTAGACGTCGTCGGGGGCCGTGTAGCCCGCGTCCTCGGCGGCCATGGTGGCCGCGGCCAGCGACATCCACGTCCACCGGTCGGTCTGCACCTGCAGCTGCGGCGCGACGTGCTCCTCGGGCACGAAGTCCCGCACCTGGCCGGCCAGCGAGATCCCGTACCGCGTGGGGTCGAAGCCCTCGATCGGCCGGATCGCCGGCTCGCCCCGCACCAGCGACGCCCAGTGCGCCTCCGCGCCCACGCCGGTCGGGGCGACGACGCCCAGGCCGGTGACCAGCAGGCCGGTCACGCCGTCCTCCGGGTGTGGCTGGCCAGCACGATGGCGGACTGGAAGCCGCCGAACCCGCTGCCGACCGAGATCGCGACGTCGACCTTCTGCTCGCGGCCGACCCCGGGGACGTAGTCGAGGTCGCACTCGGGGTCGGGGACCTCGTAGTTCGCGGTGGGGGGCAGCACGCCGCGCTGCACGGCCAGCGCCGTCGCGGCGATCTCGATGGAGCCGATCGCGCCGAGCGAGTGGCCGACCATCGACTTGATCGAGCTCATCGCCACCCGTTCGGCCGCCGAACCGAGGCTCCGGTGCACCGCGGCGGTCTCGTGCCGGTCGTTCTGCTTGGTCCCGGAGCCGTGCGCGTTGACGTAGCCGACCTCGCCGGGGTCGATGCGGCCCTGGTCGAGCGCCGCCCGGATCGCCTCGGCCATCTCGGTGCCGTCGGGCTTGAGCCCGGTCATGTGGAAGGCGTTGCACCGGTTGGCGTAGCCGGTGACCTCGCAGTACACCGTCGCCCCGCGGCGTCGGGCGTGCTCGAGCTCCTCGAGGACCAGCACCGCCGCCCCCTCGCCCATGACGAAGCCGTCCCGGCGGGCGTCGAAGGGCTTGGCGGCGTGCTCGGGATCCGCGTTGTTGCCCGTCGTCGCCCGGATCGTGTCGAAGCAGGCCATCGAGATGGGGGAGATCGGGGCGTCGCTGGCCCCGGCGAGGACGACGTCGGCGTCGCCGTCCTCGACGAGCTGGCTCCCGTAGCCGACCGCGTCGATGCCCGAGGTGCAGCCCGTGGAGACCACCGTGGCCGGACCGTGGGCGCCGAAGCGCACCGCCAGCTCGGTCGCGCCGCAGCTGGGCACGAGGGCGTGGTGGAGGAAGCCCGAGGCGTAGCGGGGGTCGACCAGCCAGTGGGTGCCGGCGTCGCTGACCGCCACGTACTCCTGCTCGAGCCGCATGGTGGCACCGACCGCGCTGCCGAGCGTGATCCCCACCCGGTCCGGGTCGGGGGCGTCGTCGGCGCCGCCGGTGCCGAACGTGAGCCCGCTGTCGGCGACCGCCTCGTCCGCGGCGACGAGGGCCATCTGCACGAAGCGGTCGTTGCGGTGCACCTCCTGCGCGGTGAGCCCGAGCCGCCGCCCGTCGAAGTCGACCTCCGCGGCCACCTGCGACCGGAACCGGCTGGGGTCGAAGAAGGTGATCCGCCGGGTCGCCGTCCGGCCGGCGGTGATCATGTCCCAGAAGCCCTCCCGGCCCATCGACCCGGGAGCGACCACCCCGATCCCGGTGACGACGACCCGGCGCCGGCCCGCGCTCACTGCGCTCATCGGGCGGGGGACTCGGTGTCGACGTGCCCCAGCTCCGGCCGCGGCGCCAGCGGGCCGCAGAGGAAGACGAAGGTCGCCGTCGCCGGGGAGTCGTTGAGGATGCGGTGCCGCACGCCGATCGGGATGTGGACGGCCGACTCGGCGGTCAGCCGCCGCTCCTCGCCGTCCAGCGTGAGCAGGACGTCGCCGCTCTGGCAGTAGAGGAACTCCTCGGAGTAGGGGTGCCAGTGCTCGGTCACCACCTCCCCCGGCTCCAGGGTGAGGGTGCCCATGAAGCCGGCGGTGGACCCGACGCTGGCGGGGGAGAGCAGCACCCGGATGTCACCGCCCCGCCGGCGGTTGGGCGGGGTGTCCGACCGGTGCACCGTGGGCCCGCAGCGCACGGCCGTCGGGGCGTGCTGGATGGTGGTCATGTCTCTCCTCCGGTCGGGACCGGGCCCACGAGGGCGGGCTCCGGCGGGTCGGTCGGGACGGGCGTCCCCGGTGCGGAGGCGAGGTGCACGGGGAGGTCGGGGTGGACCTGGCGGACCAGCGGGCCGAGGTGGGGGACGGCGCCCACCTCGACGACGGAGGTCGCGCCGGCCTCGACCAGCGCACGGGACGTCGCCTCCCACTGCACCGTCGAGGTCAGGTGGGCACGCAGGCACCGCGCCAGCTGCTCGGGGTCGCGCGTCGGCCGGCCGTCCGCGTTGGGGACGACGGGCACGTCGGGGACCGACCAGTCGAGGGCCGCCAGCGCCGGGGCGAGGTGCCGGTCGGCCGCCTGCACGAGCGGGCTGTGGCAGGCCGGGCGCCCGGGGAGCCGGACCATCTCCAGCCCGGCGGCCAGCACGGCCTCCCGTGCCCGGGCCAGCTCGTCGCACCCGCCGGAGAGCAGGACCTGGAAGGGGCCGTCGACCGCGGCGACGGCCAGGGACCCGGAGCGGCCCACGTCGGCGACGACCGCGCGGGCGACCTCGCCGGCGGCCGGTCCCACGACGGCGGCCATGCCCGCGCAGGACGGGCGCACCGACAACGCCAGCAGCTCCGCGCGCTCGTGGACCAGTTCCACGACCTGGTCCAGGGCCAGGGCGCCCGCGGCGACCAGGGCGGCGTACTCACCGATCCCGTGGCCGGCGACGACCACCGGCCGGAGGCCGCGGGCGGCCAGGCTGCGGTAGCCGGCGACGCCGGTGACCAGGACCTCGACGTGGGCCGCCACCGGGTCGCTGAGGTTGAGCGGGTCCCGCCACCACTCGGCGACGTCCCGGCCGACCACCGCGGAGGCCTCGGCCACCACCGCCCGCGCCGGCCCGTCGGGGAGCCAGGCGTCGAGCGCTCCGGCGCGGGCCCCGCTCTCCCCGGGGAGGACGACGGCGACCGCCCCGGGGAGACCGCCGGTCATGGCGCCGGCTCCGGAGCCCGGCCGGCGGCTGCCTCCACCTTGTCGCGGATGACCGCCATCTGGACCTTGCTGTTGGCGTCGATCCGGCGGGTCATGGCCTCGGTGTCGATGGGGGCCTCCGGCCGCATGCGGAAGTCCTGGACCCACCGCATCCGGGTGCCGCGGCCCTCGGGTGCGTACGTCCACCGGATGTCCATGAACTCGAACGGCCCGGGCTCGACCCGCCGGGCCCGCACCTCGCGGGCCGCCACGTCGAGGGTCCGCTCGGACACCCAGCTCCAGACCCGCCCGGTCTCGTCCGGGTGCATCTTGAGCCGGAAGCGGAACCACGTCTCGGTCTCCGCGAGGATCTCGACCTCGCTGTACTCGGTGAACAGGTCCGGCCACGACGGCAGGTCGTTGGTCATCCGCCAGACGTGGTCGATGTCCGCGTCGATGTAGACCGAGTTGTCGGTGTGCCCGGCCGTACTGGTGCGGGGCTCGACGATGCTGCTCACGGGATACCTCCTGAGGTGTAGGCAGATGGGCGAGTGTTCGTGCGGCCCCCCTGCAGGGACCCGCCGCGAGCTCGCGAGCGGTGGGGGGCAGGGGGGTCCTCTTTCAGGCCATCCCCGCCGGTCGTTGCACCGCGCCGTTGACCGTGTCGACGATCTCGCCGAGCGTGTAGCGGCCGGGGCTGTCGTCGGGCATCTCGACCCCGTAGCGGTCCTGGAGCTCGGTCTGCATGGACAGGAAGGCCAGCGAGTCCAGGCCGATGTCCTCGAACCGTGCGTCCGGGTCCGTGGTGTGCGCCGTGCCGGGGAGGCCCGCCTTGGCGGTCAGCAGGGCCATGAGGTCGTCCAGGGTGAAGGTCGTGCCGGGCATGGCGTCGGTCCTCTCAGGGGGTGGAGGGAGCCGGCCGGGCGTCGCCGGCCGGGGTCTGGACGAGCTGGAGGGACGGGCGGTGGGGGGCGGGGATGCCCGGGACGGGGTCCTCCGCGAGGGACGCCGCGCGGGCCAGCAGCTCGGGCAGGCGCCGGTCGACGAACTGGACGTCGTGGCGGTCGGCGCACACGTCGGGGTCGCGGAGCAGCGCCCGGTGCAGGGCGATGGTGGTGCGCACGCCGGGGCCCTCGACCCGCGTCTCGGCCAGCGCCCGGTCCATGCGGCGGATCGCCTGCTCCCGGTCGGGGGCCCAGACGACGAGCTTGCCGAGCAGCGAGTCGTAGTCCGGGCTCACCACGTCGCCCTGCCGGTAGCCGGTGTCGAACCGGGTCCACGGTCCGTCGGGGACCCGCAGGACGTCGAGCCGGCCGGGCGCGGGGGCGAAGCCCCGGGTGGGGTCCTCGGCGTTGATCCGGCACTCGATCGCCGCACCCCGCGGGACGACGTCCTCCTGGCGCAGCTGCAGCCGCCGGCCCGAGGCGACGAGGAGCTGTTCCCGGACGAGGTCGACGCCGGTCAGCAGCTCGGTGACCGGGTGCTCGACCTGGATCCGGGCGTTCATCTCCATGAAGTACGCGGCTCCGGAGCCGTCGACGAGGAACTCCATCGTCCCGGCGCCGGTGTACCCGACCGAGAGCGCGCCGCGGACCGCCAGCCGGCCGATGTCGGCCCGCTGCTGGGGGCTGAGGTGCCCGGCCGGGCCCTCTTCCAGCAGCTTCTGGTGCCGCCGCTGCAGGGAGCAGTCGCGCTCGCCGAGGTACAGGCCGTTCCCGTGCGTGTCGCAGAGGACCTGCACCTCGACGTGCCGGGCACCGGGCAGGTAGCGCTCGACGTAGACCGACGGGTCGCCGAACACCGCACGGGCGGTCGCGCGGGTGCTGGTGTACGCGGCGGCGAGGTCGGCCGCGTCGTGCACGACCGTCATGCCGCGGCCGCCGCCGCCCGCCGCCGCCTTGATGATCACGGGGTAGCCGATCCGCGCGGCGACCTCCCGGGCCTCGTCCGCGGTGCGGACCGGCTCGACGACGCCCGGCAGCAGCGGCAGGCCGGCGTCGGCCATCAGCCGGCGCGCCGTCGCCTTGTTGCCCATCTGCTGCATCACCGCCGGCGGCGGGCCGACGAAGGTCAGCCCCTCGGCGGCGCAGATCTCGGCGAAGTCGGGGTCCTCGGAGAGGAAGCCGTAGCCGGGGTGGATGGCGTCGGCGCCGGTGCGCAGCGCCGCCTCCACGATGCTCGGCACGTAGAGGTAGCTGCGCCGGGGGGCCGGCGGCCCGATGTGCACGGACTCGTCGGCCAGGTCGACGACGGCGGACCCGCGGTCGGCGGTCGAGTACACGGCCACGACCTCGATGCCCAGCTCCCGGCAGGCCCGGGCGACCCGGACGGCGATCTCGCCCCGGTTGGCGATGAGCAGCCGGCTGATCATGCCCGCCCCCCGGTCGCCGACCCCGCCGGCCGCAGGTGCATGAGGATCTGGTCGTACTCGACCGACTCGGCGTCCCCGACCAGGATCTCGGCGACCACGCCGGCCTCGTCCGCGACGATCGGGTTCATCAGCTTCATCGCCTCGACGATGCCGAGGGTCTGGCCCTGCTCGACCTCGTCACCGACCCCCACGAACGGCGCGGCCCCGGGGGACGGCGCCGCGTAGAACGTGCCGACGAGGGGTGCCCGGACGGCGGTGGTCCCCTCCGGCAGCTGCGCCGGGTCCGCGGGTCCGGCGGGGACCGGGTCCGCCGGACCGGGGACGCCCGGGCGGTCCCGGTCGGAGGGGCCGGCCGGAGCCGCGCCGGGCAGGGTCTCCGTGGCCCACTCGACCTCGACCGCGCGGTCCCCGTTGCGCACGACGAGCCGGCGGAGCCCTCCGGGGAGGGCGTGGGCGAGGGCCACGACCTCGTCGCGCAGGTCGGTGGTCGCCTCGCCCGGCACCGCGACGGGCGAGATGGGGGCGCGTTCGCCGGGAGCCATGGTCACTCCCCGACCGACAGCACGGACAGCAGTGCGCGGCCGTCGTCCCCACCGATGCGCGACAGCCTCCGGGACCGGGCCTCGAGCAGGGCGTCCGGGTCCAGCCGGCAGACGTCCTCGAGCTCACGGACCAGGGCCTCCCGGAGGAGGTCGGCCGCCGCGGCCGGGTCGGTGTGCGCGCCCCCTGGTGGCTCCGGGACCACGGCGCTCGCGATCCCCGTGGCCCGCAGGTGGGCCGCGCCCAGCCGCATCGCGCGGGCGGCGGTCGGCGCGGCCACCGCGGTCCGCCACAGGATGGCGGCGCACCCCTCGGGGCTGATCACCGACAGGTAGGCGTTCTGGAGGACGAGGAGGCGGTCGGAGGTGCACAGCGCGAGCGCGCCGCCACTGCCGCCCTCGCCGGTGACCACGGCGACGACCGGGACCCGCAGGCGGCTGCTGCGCATGATGATCTCGGCGATCGCGTGGGACTGGCCGCGCTCCTCGGCCTCGGGGCCGGGGTGGGCACCGGGGGTGTCGACGAGCGTGACCACCGGCAGGCCGAGGGCCTCGGCGTGGTCGAGCAGCCGCAGCGCCTTCCGGTAGCCCTCCGGGTGCGGCATGCCGAAGTTGCGGGCCACCCGCTCCCGGACCGAGTGCCCCTTCTCGTGGCCGATGACGACGACCGTCCGGCCGGCGAGGGAGGCGACCCCGCCGACGACGGCGGGGTCGTCGGCGAAGGCGCGGTCACCGTGCAGCTCGACGAAGTCGTCGAACGCCGTGTGCAGGTAGTCCAGGGTGGTGGGGCGCTCGACGACCCGCGCCCGCTGGACGACGTCCCAGGGGTCGACGTCCTCGGCGTCCTCGGCTCCCGGGGGGCCGGCGGGCCGACCGTCGCCGGCGGCCGGCGGACCGGGGCGCCGGGTGTGCAGCCCGAGGAGGCGGATCAGCAGGGGACGCAGCTCCGCGCGGCTCTCCACCCGGTCGACCAGGCCGTGGGCCAGCAGGAACTCGGTCGTCTGGAAGTCGCTGGGCAGTTCGGCCCGGATCGTCTCCTGGACCACGCGCGGCCCGGCGAAGCCGACGTGCGCGCCCCGCTCCCCGACCAGGACCGAGGCCAGGGTGGCGAAGGAGGCCGACACCCCGCCGTAGGTGGGGTCGGCGAGGACGCACACCGAGAACAGCCCGGCCTCCCGGTGCCGGCCGAGGGCCTGGCTGACGCGGGCCATTTGGAACAGCGAGAACACGCCCTCCTGCATGCGTGCCCCGCCGCTCGCGGTGGTGAGGACCAGGGGCAGGCCGTGCTCGAGGGCCAGTCCGGCCGCCCGGCTCACCCGCCGCCCGACCTCCACGCCCATGCTCCCGCCGAGGAAGCCGAAGTCCATGACGGCGACCACGACCTCGGTCCCGCCGATGCGGGCGGTCCCGACGACGACGGCCTCCGACTCGCCGGACCGCCGCGCGGCCTCGGCCAGCCGGTCGGGGTAGTCCCGCAGGTCCGTGAACGACAGGGGGTCGCTCCCGCCCGGGGCGAAGCTGGTCGCGGTGAAGCTCCCCGGGTCCACGAGCAGGTCGATGCGGGCTCGTGCGCCCAGCCGGAGGTGGTGGTCGCACTCCGGGCAGACGTGCAGGTTGCGGTCCAGCCGCTTCCGGTAGAGCAGCCACCCGCAGCCGGGGCAGCACACCCAGCCGGCCTGGCCGGGAGCCGAGGCGGCCGAGGCCGGAGTCGGTGCCGAGCGTGTCATGTCCGACCTCTCGCGGCGCGTGCGTCCGGCCTCACTCGGCGTCCGCCGACCAGTGGTAGAAGCGGCGGGCCATCGCGTCCTGCGGGGACCGCCAGTTCGGGTCGTAGGCCTCGATGTAGGGCCGGAGGTCCTCGCTGACCGCGCGGAAGGCCGGCAGCGACTGGGCGATCCGCATCGCCTCCGGCGCCGGCCGGTCGAAGTCGATGAGGTGCACGTAGAGGCCGTGGAACTGGTACAGCGACCGGTGCCGCACGCCGATCTCGTGCGGCATGGGCGTCGCGTCGTACCGGCCGAAGACCGTGGCGACGTCGTCCGCCGCGGTCGGCGCCATCTTGGCGATGATCATGGTCTGGTGCACGGGGAGACCTCCAGCGTCGCCACGGTCCCGGCAGGGGCGGGAGGGGGTGCGCCGACGCTAGGTCCGCGGGCACCGGGGCCGGCATCGGCCGGACGTCGGGTTCTGGGACCCACCTGAAGGGTGGGGGTGCGGGCGGGATCGGCCTCGGGGAGGGGCCGAACGTGGTCCCCGGGACCCGGACGGGCACCCCGGGGACGAGGGGGAGGTGGCGTGTCGGAGGGGGCAAGCCCCCCCATCTGGACGATGCGGGCCTACGACCTGGGTCTGAACACGCCGACGTGCGGTGAGGGCCGTGCGCGACTCTGTGGCGGTCGGCCCGACGCGGGTCCTACCTTCCGGAACCGGACCTGGCGGCGTCGCCCGAGTGCGGCCGACCGGAGCGGAGCTGACGCGTATGGGCGGTGGCGGCCTCGGCCCAGCGGTGAGCAGCGACGGCGAGCCGCGGCACGTGCTGATCTGCGACGACCACGAGGTCCTGCGCCACGGGCTGCGCGCGGTCTTCCGGCAGGCTCCCGACCTGACCGTCGTGGCCGAGGCCGCCGACGCCGACGAGGCGCTGTCGCTGGCCGCCCGCCTCCGGCCCGACGTCACCCTGGTCGGCCTGGGGACGCAGGGGGCGACCGTCCAGCGCCTCGTCCGCACGCTGACCGGGATGGGCCTGCCCGTCGTGCTGCTCAGCGGGACCGACGACGCCGACGACCTCGTGGAGGCACTCTCGGCGGGAGCGCGCGGCTGCGTGCACACCACCGTGAGCCCGACCCGCCTGGTGGAGGGCGTGCGCGCGGTGGCCCGGGGCGAGACCGTCCTCGACGCCTGCGTCGCCGGCGAGCTGCTGCACCGCCTCGACGGCGTCCGGCAGGCCGGTGAGGGCTCCGACCGGTCCTGCTCGGGCCAGCTGACCGCGCGCCAGCTGAGGGTGGCCGATCTCGTCGCCGAGGGCCTGAGCAACGCGGAGATCGCCGCCCGCCTGCGGGTGAGCCGGGCGACCGTGAAGGGGCACATCACGGTGGCCCTGCGCCGGCTGGGTCTGCGGGACCGCACCCAGCTGGCCATCCACGTGCACCGGACCGGCCGGCCCACGGACCGTGGGGAGGGCCGGTCCCCGGGCGGCTGATCCGTTCGGCCGTGGTCAGCAGGGCAGCGGTCGCCCTATCGTTCCTGTGAGGACGCTGGCAACTCGGTGTGCGGGCTGAGGGCGTCCTGCGACAGCACTGCATCCAGGGGGTGACTCCAGCCGGAAGACCGGTCGGATCGTCGGGGGCCCGGGGCCGGGCCGGACGCAGGGGGGACGCATGACGCACGCAGAGGATGGCGGGTCCGGATCCACGAACACCGGCCCGCACCGCCCGGAGGAGCGGGCCGGGGGCGCGCCGGGGAGGGACGGGTCGGAACCGCCGGCCTCCCGGCAGGGGACACCGGTCCGGCCGTGGGCCGTCCGGAGACCCACGGCCCTGGTGCGGGTCCTCCTGTGCGAGGACGAGGAGGTCTTCCGGCTGGGACTGCGGGTCGTCCTCGAGGCGGAGCCGGACATGGCGGTGGTCGCGGAGACCAGTCACCTGCCCGAGGCGCTCGAGCTCGCCGACGAGCTGGCCACGCAGGTGGTCGTCGTCCGGCAGGGCCTGGTGGGCGGCGCCACCCTGCCGGTGCTGCGCGCCCTCTGCCGGCGCGACACCGCGGTGCTGGTGCTCGCGGAGCCGGGCGCGGACGTCGGCGACCACCTGGTCGAGATCCTGCAGGCCGGCGTCCGCGGCTACCTGCCCCGACGGGCGGCCGCGCAACGGCTCGTCGACGGCGTCCGCGCGCTGGCGCGGCACGAGGCCGCACTGGACACCACCGCCACCAGCCACCTGGTGCGGTACCTGACCGATCCCGAGGCGCTCCCCTCCACTGAGCAGCACCCCCTCGACCGGCTCACCGAGCGGCAGCGCGAGGTCGCCGAGCTGGTGGCCCAGGGGCTGAGCAACGAGGAGATCGCCTGCCGGCTCTTCCTCAGCCTGTCCACCGTGAAGACCCACCTGACGGCCTCGATGCGCCGCCTGGACGTCCGCACCCGCACCCAGCTGGCGATCCTCGTCAACCGCGACCACTCACCGGCGGCCTGAGGGGGACCGCTCAGCCGGTGGTGCCCTGGGCGGTGATCGACAGCGGCTCCCACTCGCGCCAGGTGGCCAGCCGCGACTCGTAGTCCCGGGTCGCGATCGCCAGCGGTCCGTGGCCGAAGAAGACCCGCAGCGGCGGCTCCTCGGCGTCGACGACCGCGAGCACGGCCTCGCGGGTGGCGAGCGGGTCGCCGGGGTTGCCGGCGCGGGCCTTGCGCTGCTCGGCGGCCTTCTCGCGGAACGCGTCGTACGCCGGGTTCGGGGTGGCGTGCTGCGCAGAGGCGCCGCCCCAGTCGGTGGAGTAGGCACCGGGCTCGATGATCGTGACCTTGATGCCGAAGTCGGCGACCTCCGCGGCCAGCGACTGGCTGAACGCCTCGAGCGCCCACTTGGAGGCGTTGTAGATGCCGATGTTCGGGAACGCGCTGATCCCGCCGATGCTGCTGACCTGCAGGACGTGGCCCGACCCCTGCGCCCGCAGGAACGGCAGCGCCGCCTGGGTGACGAACAGCGCGCCGAACACGTTGGTGTCGAACTGGGCGCGCGCCTCGGCCTCCGAGACCTCCTCGACCATCCCGAACTGGCCGTAGCCGGCGTTGTTGACGACGACGTCCAGCGCGCCGAACCGGTCGTGCGCCCGCTGGACGGCCGCGACGACGGCGTCCCGGTCGGTGACGTCGAGCTGAAGCGGCAGGACCTTGTCGCCGAACCGGGCGACGAGGTCGTCGAGCGTCCTCGGGTCGCGGGCGGTGGCGGCGACGGTGTCCCCGCGCTCCAGGGCGGCGATGGTCCACTCGCGGCCGAAGCCGCGGGACGCGCCGGTGATGAACCAGGTCTTCGGCATGTCCGCGACAAGTGCCCCGGGCGCCGGTCTGTTCCGCTCCTCCGCGCGATCGACCTGATCGGACGGCCGTCGGTGTGGTGTCCTCGTGGGGGAGCGCGGCCCTGGAGGTGGTGGCATGGACCTCGACGACGTGGTGCCGGTGGCCGACCACGTCACCCGGCAGTCGCGGGTGATCGACGCGCCGCCGTCCGTGGTGTGGGAGGAGCTGCACCGGCTGCGGCTGTCGTCGCTGCCGGTGTCCCTCCTGCTCAGCGCCGTCCGCGCTCTCCCGGTGCTGCTGGCCGGGCGGGGACGGCGCGGCCTCGGCCTGGACCGGACCTTCCTCGACGTGGTGCCGATCCCGGAGCTGGCCTCCGATCCGCCGTCGCACGTGCTGTTCGGCGGCCCGCTGCAGGCCTGGCGGCTGACCGGGGGGAGGCGACCGCCCGAGCTGGACGCGGCCGGGGTCCGGGAGTGGTCGGAGCCGGGCTGGGTGAAGGTCGGCATGGAGTTCCGGCTGACGCCCGTGCACGGGGGGACCCGCCTCACCTGCGAGACGCGGGTGGCCGCCACCGATCCGGCCACGCGGCGGCGCTTCTCGCTCTACTGGCTCGCCGTCCAGCCGGGCAGCTCGGCCATCCGGTGGGAGCTGCTCACCGCCGTCGCGCTGCGGGCGGAGGCCCGCTCCGGGTAGGACTCGGTGCATGGCCTGGACCGAGCGCGACATCCCCGACCTCAGCGGCCGGACGGTGGTGGTGACCGGCGCGAACGGCGGGCTGGGCCTGCAGACGGCGCTCGCGCTGGCGGGCGCGGGCGCGCACGTCGTCCTGGCCGCCCGGGACGCGGCGAAGACGGCCGCCGCGCAGCTGCGGATCCGGGCCCGGTACCCGTCGGTGTCGCTGGAGGTGGTGCCGCTGGACCTGGGCGACCTGTCCTCGGTCGCGGCCGCCGCGGATGCGGTGCTGGCCCGGCACCAGCGGGTCGACCTGCTGGTGAACAACGCCGGGGTGATGGCGATGCCGCAGCGGACGACCGCCGACGGGTTCGAGCTGCAGTTCGGCGTCAACCACCTGGGGCACTGGGCGCTGACCGCGCACCTGCTGCCGGCGCTGCTGCGGGCGCCGGTCGCGCGGGTGGTGACGGTGACCAGCACGGCGCGGCACCGGGCCCGGCGGCTGGACCCCGCCGATCCGCACCTGCGCCGCGACTACGGGCCGTGGGCCGCCTACTCCCGGTCGAAGATGGCCAACCTGCACTTCGGGCTCGGGCTGCAGCAGCGGTTCGCCGCGGCCGGCGTCGCGGCGGCGAGCCTGCTCGCGCACCCGGGCCTGACCGACACCGACCTGCCGGCGCGCGCGGTCCGCGAGGGCGGCGCCGGCCGGCTGGCGCCGATGTTCGAGGTGGTGACGGCGCGGTCGGGGATGTCGGTGGTCGAGGGCGCCCGGCCGCAGCTGCGCGCCGCCACCGACCCGCGGGCGCGCGGCGGGGAGCTGTACGCGCCGCGGTACGGCTCGCGGGGCCCGGCGGTGCGGCGTCCCCTGCTGCGCACGCGGGGGCTGCAGGAGCAGATCGACGTCCTGTGGCAGGTCTCCGAGCGCGAGACCGGCGTCCCGCTGGAGGTCGGCGGCTGACGGGGTGTGCACGCACCGCGGTCCGGCACCGCCGGGGACGACGATGCGTGCACATCCCGCGCGAGTCAGCCCCTGCGGCGGCCCAGCAGCCAGCCGACGAGGACGCCGAGCAGGGTCAGCCCGGCGCCGCCGAGGGCGCCGACGGCCAGGGTGCGGACGTCGGACGAGGCGGCGGCCGGCGCGGTCGCGGCCCGGCCCGCGAAGACCTGCGGCGTGGGCGCAGCGGCCGGCGCGGCAGCCGACGGAGCTGCCGCCACCTGGGTGTCGCTCACCGCGGCGGCCGACGGGCGGGCCTCGGCCGCCGCCGGCGCCGGAGCAGCCGCACCGGTCAGCTCGTCGTCGATCGCCTGGAAGAACTGGCCGGCCATCCGCTTGGCGACGCCGGTGATCATCCGCTGGCCGACGCCCGCCACCGGGCCGCCGATGACGGCGTCCGCGGAGTAGGTGAGCGTCGTGGCGCCGGAGTCGGCGGGCTCCAGGTTGATCGTGACCTTCGCCCGCGCGTTGCCGGGCGCACCGGAACCGGCGGCGTGCATGACGTAGGACGTCGGCCGCTGCTGGTCGGTCAGTCGCACCTCGCCGGCGTACGTCCCGCGGATCGCGCCGACCCCGACCGAGACGTTCATCCGGTACTCGTCCTGGCCGGTCAGCTCGAGTGACTCGCAGCCCGGGATCGTCCGCGCGAGCACGGCCGGGTCGGTGATGACCGACCACACCTGCTCGGGCGAGGCGTGCAGCACCGCAGAGCCGTCGAGGTTCACGCGTCAACTCCAGTCCTGCGGAGGCCGGCGGCCGTCCGCTCCGTGTCGGGGGATCGCATCAGGTCGTACAGCTCGGTGGGGGAGATCGGCATGGCCGCGATCCGCCGTCCGGTCGCGTCCTCGATGGCCGAGGCGATCGCCGCCGTCCCCGGGATGACACCGGCCTCCCCGGCGCCCTTGAGCCCCAGCGGGTTCAGCGGCGACGGCGTCTCCTGGTGGTCGATGACCACGTCGGGGACCTCCGAGGCGTAGGGCATGAGGAAGTCCATGAACGAGGCGTTCTGCAGCTGGCCGTCGGCGTCGTAGGCCATCCGCTCGTACAGCGCGCCGCCCACGCCCTGCGCGACGCCGCCCTGCACCTGCCCCTCGACGATCATCGGGTTGACGATGTTGCCGCAGTCGTGGACGACGGCGTACCTGACGATGTCGATCTCCCACGTCGCCGGGTCGATCTCCACCACGGCCGCGTGGGCTCCGGAGGCGAACGTCGACCGGATCGGCGAGTAGTAGTCGCGGTGCTCCAGCCCCGGCGCGTCCCCCGCGGCGACCGGCGGCTTCGAGTCGTCCCCGGGCCCGGCGAACTGGGTGGCCTGCTTGGCGGCCTCGTCGAACGCGTAGCGCAGCGGGTTGGAGAGGACGGCGACCGTGCGCAGCGGGATCGACGCGCCCGGCGTCCCCTTCACCGACACGACGCCCTCGTCGATCTCCAGGTCGCCGGGGTCGGCCTCCAGGACGTCGGCGGCGATCCGCAGCGCCTTCTCGCGCACGCCGCGCGCGGCCAGCGCGATCGCGTTGCCGCTCATCACCGCGGCCCGCGAGGCGAAGGTGCCGACGGCGTACCCGAACCGGCGGGTGTCGCCGGTGGTCACCTCGACGTCCTCGATCGGCACCCCGAGCTCGGAGGCGACGATCTGCGCGAACACCGTCTCGTGCCCCTGGCCCTGCGAGGTCAGCCCGGTGGAGACCAGCACCTTGCCGCTGCCGAGCACCTGCACGTGCCCGCCCTCGTACGGGCCGGGCCCGGTGCCCTCGACGTACAGGGCCATCCCGATGCCCAGCAGCCTGCCGCGCGCCTCGGCGTCGGCCCGCAGCTCGTCGGCGGCCGACCAGCCGACCAGCGTGCGCAGCTTGTCGAGCAGCCCCGGGTAGTCGCCCGAGTCGTAGATGACCGGCCGGCCGTCCTGGAACGTCAGCCGGTGGTCGTAGGGGAACTGGTCGGGCTGGATGAGGTTGCGCTCGCGGACGACGGCCCGGTCCAGGCCGAGGGCGTCGGCGATGCGGTCCATCGTCCGCTCCATCGCGTAGCAGGCCTGCGGCCGACCGGCGCCGCGGTAGGGCGTCACGATGACGGTGTTGGTGTAGACGCTGTCCACGACGACCCGGTACACCGGGAGCGCGTACGGGCCGACCAGCTGGGTCGCGGTGATGATCGGGACGATGATCCCGTACGGCGTGTAGGCGCCGTTGTCGTGCAGGACGTGGACGTCGAGGGCGGTGACCCGCCCGTCGTCGTCGAACCCGACGGTGATGTCCTGCCGCTGCTGCCGCTCGTGCGCGCTGGAGATGAAGTGCTCGCGGCGGTCCTCGGCCCACTTCACCTCGGCCTGCAGCGCGATCGCCGCCATCGGCACCAGCAGCTCCTCCGGCCACGGGTGCATGATCTTCACCCCGAAGCCGCCGCCGACGTCCGGCGCGACGACCTCGACCGCGTCCAGCGACAGCTCGAGCTTCGCCGCGATGGCCGCGCGGACCGACGTCGATGCCTGGGTGGCCGTGTACACGCGCAGGCTCGCGTCGCCGGCGTCCCAGCGGGCGTGGACCCCCCGGCCCTCCATCGGCATGGACGCGCTGCGCTCGATGTACTGGGTGAAGCTCAGCGTGTGCGGGGCGGCGGCCAGCGCGGGCTCGACGTCCCCGGTCTCCTGGCGGTGGCGCGCGGCGACGTTGTCCGGGACGTCCGCGTGGACGGCGTGCTCGGCGGCGTGCGCGGCGTCCACCCCGACGACGACCGGCAGCTCCTCGTAGGTGACGACGATCCGCTCGGCGGCGTCCTCGGCGACGTACCGGTCGGTGGCCACCACCATGACGACCGGCTCGCCGACGTGGTTCACCTCGCCGTTGGCCAGCGGGTAGCCGGTGCGCGGCGCGTGCAGCTGTGGGTGCGGGATGAGCACCGGCAGCGGCTCGGCCAGCGGGCCGGTCAGGTCCTCGTAGGTGTAGACGGCGACGAGGCCCTCGACGTCGAGCGCCGCGTCGACGTCGATGTCGACGACGCGGGCGTGCGCGTGCGGGCTGCGCACGAAGGCGGCGGCCAGCGCGGTGGGGCCGATGTCGTCGAGGTAGCGGCCGCGGCCGGTGATCAGGCGGGCGTCCTCGCGCCGGCGCACCGGCTCCCCGAACAGCTTGGTCGTCACCGCCGTCCCCCCTCCTCGTCGGTTTCCGTGGAAAGTGACGCCTGGGCCCCGTCGGTTTCCGTGAAAAGCGACGCCTGGGCCCCGTCGGTCCCCACGGGAGGTCCCATCAGGCGCTGTCCCGCATCGTGGCGGCGGCGTGGCGGACGGCCTTCTTGATGTTGGCGTAGCCGGTGCACCGGCAGAGGTTGCCGCCGACCATCTCGTCCACCTCCTCCTCGGTCAGCTCGGCCGACCGGTCGCGGTCCTCGAGCCCGGCCTTGATCGTCATGAGGAAGCCCGGCGTGCAGAACCCGCACTGCAGCGCGTGGCACTCGCGGAACGCCTCCTGCACCGGGTGCAGGGTGCCGTCCTCGGCGGCCAGCCCCTCGACCGTCTGCACCGACCCGCCGTCCACCTGGACGGCGAGCACGAGGCAGGACCGGGTCGGGGCGCCGTCCACCAGCACCGTGCACGCGCCGCAGACGCCGTGCTCGCAGCCGACGTGGGTGCCGGTCAGCCCGAGGTCGTGGCGCAGCGCGTCCGACAGCAGCCGGCGCACCGGCACGGTGGCCCGCCGGGGCACGCCGTTGACGGTGACGGTGATGGTGCGCTCGGTGTCGACGGAGACGGTCATGCGGCGGTCCTCTCGGCCGCTTCAGCAGCCGCTGAAGCCAGGGTGCGTTCGGTCAGGACGCCGACCAGCAGGCGGCGGTAGTCCGCGCTGGCGTGCAGGTCGCCGTCCGGGTCGACCAGGGTCTGGGCCAGGGCGCCGGCGGCGGCCCAGTCGGCCTTCTCGACGGGGACGCCGGCCACGGCGTCGGTGAGGTCGTGCACCTCGGGCACCAGCCCGACGGAGATGAAGGCGGCCCGGGCGGCGGCCACCCGCCGGGACTCGTCGAGGGTGACCACGACGCCGGCGCCGCAGACCGCGTAGTCGCCCTTGCGGCGGGCCACCTCGGCGAACGCGGTGCCCGAACGGTCGGGGAGGGCCGGGAAGAAGGCGGAGGTGACCAGCGCCGGGCCGGTCAGCGAGGTCTCGAGCGGGCCGACGAACAGCTCGCGCCAGGGGACGGTGTCGACGCCGCCGGGCGTGGCCACGGTGACGGAGCCGTCGGTGAGGGCGAGGACGGAGGTCAGCTCCCCGGAGGGGTCGGCGTGCGCGATCGAGCCGACCGTCGTGCCGCGGTTGCGGATCGCGGGGTGCGCGACGTTCGCGGTGGCGCGGGCCAGCAGCGGCTGGACGCGGGCGGCGGCGCCGTCGGCGAGGAGTGCCGCGTGCCGGACGAGGGCGCCCACCCGCACGCCGTCCCCGGTGGTCTCGACGGCGTCGAGGCCGGGGACCCGGTTGATGTCGACCAGCGCGGCGGGCGCCGCGAGCCGCATCGACAGCAGGGGGAGCAGCGACTGGCCGCCGGCGAGGACCTTGGCGCCGTCCTCCGCGGCGAGGACCTCGAGGGCCTCCTCGAGGGAACGCGGGTCGGCGTACCGGAAGGGAGCGGGTTTCACCGGGCGCCGGCTCCCTGCTCGCGGCCGGGGTGCGACGGCGGGTGCAACGCCACGAGTGCCTCCTCTGTCGTGCGGGTCCCGGGTGGAGGCGCCGCTCGGGAGCGGTGCTGACCGGAGGTCCGAATGTGCCATGTGGCCAGCCGGGACGGAAGTACCTCAGCGCTAAATGGTCTCGCCCGCGCCGGCCGACGCTCGGAGGGGACCCCGCCGCGGCCGGCGAGGTCCCCTCCGTCGAACGGGGCGCCGGGTCCGGAGCTCAGGACCCGACGCCGGCTGTCACCTGTCGAGCCGGTTCCCGCCCGGGGTGCGCGAGCCGGGGACCCCGGGCCGGCCGACCTCGTCGACCGACGACGGGTCGGGGGTGACCTCGTCACCGTGGACGTGCCCGAAGGTCGAGGCGGCCGCCGGGTGGACGCCCTCCCGGAGCAGCGCCTCCTTCATCTCGGCCGGCGCGATGGCGCGGGCGACGTGCCAGCCGACGACGGTGACGATGGTGCCGAGCGCGATGCCGCCGAGGGAGAAGTTCTCGCTGAACACCATCGTGACGTTGCCGATCGCGATGATGATGCCCGCCGCCAGCGGCACCAGGTTGATCGGGTTGGCGAAGTCGACCCGGTTCTCCTTCCAGATCTTGACGCCGAGCAGG
Source organism: Geodermatophilus sp. CPCC 206100 (assembly GCF_048569675.1). Taxonomy (NCBI): domain Bacteria; kingdom Bacillati; phylum Actinomycetota; class Actinomycetes; order Geodermatophilales; family Geodermatophilaceae; genus Geodermatophilus; species Geodermatophilus sp. CPCC 206100. The sequence continues at coordinate 15,528 of NZ_JAQISV010000036.1, read as the reverse complement.
CCGATCATCCCGTAGAGGACGACGGTGATGCCGCCGAGCACGCCACCGGGGATGGCGTTGATCAGCGCGCCGAACTTCGGGCACAGGCCGAGCAGGATCGCCACGATCGCCGCGACGTAGTACGCCGCGGTCGAGTAGACCCGGGTGGCGGCCATGACGCCGATGTTCTCGGCGTACGTCGTCGTCGGGGAACCACCCACCGCCGAGGCGATGACGGTGCCGACGCCGTCCGCGGCGATGGCGCGGCCCATGACGGGGTCGAGGTCGCGCTTGGTCATGGCGGCGACCGCCTTGACGTGACCGGTGTTCTCGGCGACCAGCGCGATGACCGCGGGCAGCACCAGCAGGCTGAAGTTCAGCGAGAAGCTGGGGGCGGTGAAGTCGGGCAGCCCGATCCACGGCGCGTCGGCGACCGCGGCGACGTTCACGAGGCGGTCGTGCTCGGTCGCCTCGGTCGCACCACCGAGCACGGAGGTGATCGGGCCGGCGGTGACGTCGAGCAGCCAGGAGAGGAGGTAGCCGAAGACCAGGCCCAGCAGGATGGAGATGCGGGCCCAGAAGCCGCGCAGCGCCAGCGAGGCGACGATGACGAAGGCCATCGTGGCCAGCGCGACCCACTGGTCCTGCGGCCAGTAGATGCCGGCGACGACCGGCGCCAGGTTGAAGCCGATCAGCAGCACCACGGCGCCGGTGACGGCCGGCGGCAGGATCGCGTGCAGGAACCGGACGCCGGCGAAGTGGATGAGCACACCCACCAGGGCCAGGACGACACCGGACACCAGGATCGCGCCCACGACGTCGCCGGAGTCGCCCCCGGCCGCCCGGACGGCGACGACGCCGCCGACGAACGAGGCGCTGGTGCCGAGGTAGCTCGGCACCTTCCCGCTCACGATGAGCAGGAAGACGATCGTCGCGACCCCGCTCATCATGATCGCCAGGTTGGCGTCCAGCCCCATGACGAGCGGGAAGACGAAGGTCGCGCCGAACATCGCGACGACGTGCTGGGCGCCGATGCCGATGGTGAGCGGCCACGAGAGCCGCTCGTCCGGGGCGACGGCCTCGCCCAGCGGTGGGGTCCTGCCGTCCCCGTAGAGCTTCCAACCGAACGCCATGAGTGCCTCCTCGACGTGCACCGCAGACCAGGCCGGCAACCGCATGATGGCTGCCCCGGCACCAGATGAGGCGCCAATCTGTCACCGCGGCCGGGCGAGCGGAAGTGCTTCAGTACTAAATCGTTATTGGGCGAGATGTCTCAACGCTGAGGCAACATGCGGGTACGGTTCGCGGCGTGACCGCCCCATCCGACGCCGGCGCCCGGCACGTCTCCCTCCGCAGCGGCGTCTACGCCGACTCGGTCAAGTTGATGCAGGTCAGCCGGGACATCGGCGCCCGCGACGGGGTCTCCGCCGTCCTCGTCGCGATGGCCACCCCGCTGAACCTCGAGCTGGCGGCGAACATGGGCCTCGCGCCCGACGGCGCCGTCTCGCCCGACCAGCTGCTGATCGCCGTCCGGGCGGACGACGAGGCCGTCCTGGCCGAGGCCGTCGCGGCCGTCGACGCCGCCCTCGCCGCCCGCGAGCGCTCCTCGGGGACCGCCCAGGCCATCCCGGCGCGCACCATCCACGCCGGCCTCGACGCGCTGCCGTCCGACGGCCCGGCGCTGGCGATCGTCAGCGTGCCCGGCCAGTACGCCGTCGCCGAGGCCGCCGATGCGATCGCGGCCGGCCGCAGCGTGCTGGTCTTCTCCGACGGGGTGCCGGTCGAGGCCGAGGTCGCGCTCAAACGGGCCGCGCACGACGCCGGTGTGCTCGTCATGGGCCCGGACTGCGGCACGGCGATCGTCTCCGGGGTCGCCCTCGGCTTCGCCAACGTGGTGCGGCGCGGCCCGGTCGGGCTGGTCGCCGCCTCCGGCACCGGCGCCCAGCAGGTCTCCTGCCTGCTGGACATGGCCGGCGTGGGGGTCTCGCACGTCCTCGGTGTCGGCGGCCGCGACCTGTCGGAGGCCGTCGGCGGGCTGGCCACGCTGGATGCGCTCGCCGCGCTGGACGCCGACCCGGCCACCGAGCGGGTGCTGCTGGTCTCCAAGCCGCCGGCGCCCTCGGTCGCGGCCCGGGTCGAGGAGGCCGCGGCCGGCCTGTCGGTCCCGGTGCGCTCGGCCGCGCTCAGCGCGCAGACGCCCGACCTCACCGCCGCCGTCGAGGGCCTGCTCGGCGACCTGGGCGTGGCCGTCCCGGACTGGCCCTCGCGGCCGGGCGACGGCGCCGCGGCCGCGCCGGGCGCCGTGCTCAAGGGCCTGTTCTCCGGCGGCACGCTCGCCGACGAGGCGATGCTGCTGGCCGTGCCGGTGCTCGGCGACATCCGCTCCAACACCCCGCTGCGGCCGGAGCTCCACCTCGGGACGGACCTGTCCGCCTCCGGGCACGTGGTGATCGACTTCGGCGACGACGCGCTCACCGTGGGCCGCGCGCACCCGATGATCGACCCCACGCTGCGGCTCGAGGCCCTCGCCGGGATCGCCGGGGGCGACGAGCCGGCCGTCCTGCTGCTGGACGTCGTCCTGGGGTACGGAGCCGACGCCGACCCCGCCGCCTCCCTCGTCCCGGCCCTGACCGCCGCCCGGGAGGCCTCGGCCACCCCGCTGCCCGTGGTCCTCGCGCTGGTCGGCACCGAGGGCGACCCGCAGGGCTGGAGCCGCCAGGCCGACGCCCTCGCCGCCGCCGGTGCCGCCGTCTTCGCCTCCAACGCCGCGGCCACGCGGCACGCCCTCGACCTGCTGGGAGCTGCCCGATGAGTCTGGGAGACCTGCTCTCCGCCCCGCCGGCGATCGTCGCCGCCGGGGTCGACGTCTTCTCCGACGCGCTGCGCGCCCAGGGCGCCGAGGTGCACGACGTCGAGTGGCGCCCGCCGGGCTTCGGCGACCCCGCCGACCTGGCCGCGCTCGCCCTCGACCCGCGCCGCGCCGCCGCCAACCGCACCGCGGTCGAGCGGATCATGGCCGCCGGGTCGCAGCTGGTCGACGTCCGGCCGGCGTCCGAGGTGCTCGACCTGCCCGAGCGCACGCTGCTGCACGCCGGCCCGCCGATCGCGTGGGCCGATGCCAGCGGTCCGCTGCGCGGCGCGCTCGTCGGCGCGTGCCTGTTCGAGGGGTGGGCCGACTCGGTCGAGGACGCCGAGCGCATCCTCGCCGCGGGGGAGGTCGCCCTCGACCCGTGCCACCACCACCGCACGGTCGGCCCGATGGCCGGCGTCACCAGCCCGTCGATGTGGATGTGGTGCCTGTCCGACCCGGTGCACGGCGGCCAGGCGTTCTCCAACCTCAACGAGGGCCTGGGCAAGGTGCTGCGGATGGGCGCCTTCAACGACGAGGTCATCACCCGGCTGCGGTGGATGCGCGACGTGCTGGGCCCGGTGCTGTCGAAGGCGGTGCGCGGGTCGATCGACGCGGGCAACGACCCGATCGACGTCAAGGCGATCCTCGCCCAGATGCTGCAGATGGGCGACGAGGGGCACAACCGCAACCGCGCGGGGTCGCTGATGGCGCTGCGCGAGCTGTCCCCGGCGATCGTCGCGGTGGAGGGTGTGCCGTCCTCCGACATCGCCGCGGTGCTCACGTTCGCCGGCGGCAACGAGCACTTCTTCCTCAACCTCGGCATGCCGACGGCGAAGCTCGCGCTCGACTCCGCCCGCGACATCCCCGGCTCGACGATGCTCACGGTGATGGCCCGCAACGGGACCGAGTTCGGCATCCAGACCGCCGGCACCGGCGACCGCTGGTTCACCGGCCCGGCCAACACCCCGGTCGGCCTGTTCCTCGGCGACTACGGCCCCGACGACGCCAACCCCGACATCGGCGACTCCGCGATCATGGAGACCTACGGCGTCGGTGGGTTCACCATGGCCGCGGCGCCGGCGATCGTCCGGTTCGTCGGTGGCACGGTGCCCGACGCCCTGGCCACCACCGAGCGGATGTACCAGCTGACGCTGGCCGAGAACCCGGCGATGCAGGTGCCGATCCTCGGCTTCCGGGGGGCGCCCACGGGGATCGACGTGCTCAGCGTCGCCCGCACCGGCTGGCTGCCGCAGATCAACACCGGCATGGCCGGGCGGGTGGCCGGCACCGGCCAGGTCGGCGCCGGGCTCGTCCAGCCGCCGCAGCAGTGCTTCGAGCAGGCCCTGGTGGCGCTGGCCGAGGAGGCCCGCGCCGCGGTCTGAGCCCGCGGAGATCGCCGATCTCACACGGTCCTGGAGCCCCAGCCGTGCGAGATCGGCGATCTCGTCGGCGTCAGCCGCGCGTGGGGTGCGGCGTCCGGCGGTAGAGGTGCACCGCCACCGCGGCGATCCACGCCCACCCGGCGACCACGCCGATCCACAGGGCCGGCACCGCCACCCCGGACGTCGACCCGCTGGCGACGCCGCCGAAGCCGGCCAGCACCACGACCCCCACGGCCGCCGACGCCCGCGCCCAGCCGCGCCGGCCCTCCGCGGCGAACCGTCGCGCCAGGACCCACGCCGACGCGACGAGGCAGGCGAACCCGAGGCCACCGGCCGCCAGGTGCAGGACGCCGGAGAGGGTCACCTCGGCCGGTGCGCCGGCGGGCGTCCCGACCGGGAAGCCGTCCATGGGGTCGGCGACGAAGGCGCCGGCCGCGACCAGGGACGCCCCGTAGCCGGCCAGCAGCCCGGCGCCCCAGTCCGCGCCGCGTCCGCCGGCCAGCGCCCGGCGCACCCCGACGGCGGCGGCGACGGTCATCAGGCCGGTGACGACGAGCGTGGTGACGTGGATCCAGCCCAGCGGGCCGTTGGCCAGCAGGCTCAGCGCGTGGCGGCTGAGGTCGAAGCCGTCCCGGGTCAGGGCCTGGGCCAGCCCGGAGCCGAGGTAGACGACCGCGGCGAGGGGCCCGTAGCCCAGCAGGGAGCGGGTCACGGCGGAGGGCCGGTCGCAGACCTGGCCCGCCCGGTTCCGGACGGCGGTGGGAGCGGTGCTCGCGGTCATGGGATCGCCTCTCGCGGGAGTTCTTACACTGGTCAGTACTCAGACGGCGTGGGGCCGGGGAACTCATCGGAGGCGGACCGGTGGACGAGGACGAGGACCGGCAGCGGCTGGATCCGCGGGTGCAGCGCAGCCGGGCGGCGGTGCTCGAGGCGGCCACCGCGCTGTTCCTCGAGCGCGGTTACGTCGACACCAGCACCGACGACGTCGCCGCGCGTGCCGGGGTGTCGAAGAAGACCCTCTACAACACCGTCGGGGACAAGGAGCGGCTGTTCACCGAGGTGGTCCTGGGCGTCACGGCGATCGCCGAGCGGTTCGCCGACGACCTGGTCGCCGCGCTCGGTGATGCCGACGACGTGGCCGCGGCGCTGCACGCGCTGGCCCGCCGGCACCTGGCCTCGGTGACCAGCCCGACCGTGGTGCGGCTGCGCCGGCTGGCCAGCGCGGAGTCCCGGCGCTTCCCCGCGCTGGCCCGCGAGTACCACCGGCGCGCGCCGGACCGCGTGGTGAGCTCCCTCGCCGCCGTCCTCGGGGACCTGGACCGGCGGGGACAGCTGCGCGCGCCGGACCCCCGCACGGCGGCCGAGCACCTCGCGTTCCTCGTCGTGGGCCCGATCCTCGACCGCGTGATGTTCGAGGGGGAGGCCGCGGTGCCGGAGGCGGCCGAGTTGGACCGCCGCGCGCGGGCCGGCGTCGAGGTCTTCCTCGCCGCCTACGGGGCCTGAGCCGCCTCAGGGAGTCGGGGATCCTCCGCTGCGGGCGCACGCCAGCAGGCCGCGCACCGCGGCGGGGACGTCGTCCGGCCCGGCCAGCGGCGCCCGGAAGGGCGTGCGCAGGTCGTAGCAGCCCCGCCGGTGCTCCACCCGGAACAGGACACCGAACCGGTCCAGGCCCAGCAGGTGGACGGAGTCGTCCCCGGTCCAGGCGCGCACCCGGGCGCACAGCACGGCCAGCGGGCGCGCGGAGTCGGCCAGCAGGTCGGCGTCTGCGGCGGCGACCGGGTCGGGCCGGGCGGCGGCGTACTCCTCGGGCGCGATCTCCGTGCAGGCCCCGCCCTCGTGCAGCAGCACCTCGGCGAGGTCGAGGCGCAGCAGCGTCGCGGTGAGCCCCACGTCCAGCAGGACGTCGGACGGGCAGGCGTCGGCGAAGGCCAAGACCCGCTCCTGCTCGTCGCCGGCGGGGAGCGCGGTGAGCCAGCCGGCCAGCTCCAGCCGGGCCCGCAGCGGGTTGCGCAGCGGTAGCGGTGAGCGGCAGGTGACCGTCAGGCGCGCGGGCAGGTCCCGCTCCGGGGAGCGGTGCACCGCGGCGGCCAGGCCCCCGGACCGGGGGACGGCGACCAGCACCGCGCCGTCCTCGGTCGTCGTCGCGGCCAGCGGGGAGCTGGTGCCCAGGCCCAGCGCCGTCAGCGAGGCGGCCGGCCGGGTCGCGACGGTGCGCGCGCGCTCGGCGGCCTCCGCGGCGAGTCGGGCGGGCGGGAGCGGAGGAGTCATGACGTCCCTCGGGGTCGACGACGGCGGGTGGGGCGGGAGTAAGGTGAGCCTAACCAAACCAGGAGGTCCCGTGAACACCCCGCGCCCCAAGGTCCGGCTCAGCCGCGCGCTCGGCATCCCGCTGACGCCCAAGGCCGTGCAGTACTTCGAGCGCCGGCCGTACCCGCCCGGGGAGCACGGCCGCAAGCGCCGCAAGGACAGCGACTACTCCACCCGCCTCAAGGAGAAGCAGCGGCTGCGCGCGCAGTACGACGTCAGCGAGAGCCAGCTGCGGGCCGCCTTCGACCGGGCCAAGCGCACCGGCGGCAAGACCGGCGAGGCGCTGATCCAGGACCTCGAGTCGCGGCTGGACGCCACGGTGCTGCGGGCCGGGTTCGCGCGGACCATCTACCAGGCCCGCCAGTTCGTCGTCCACCGGCACGTGCTGGTCAACGGGCAGCGGGTGGACCGGCCGTCCTACCGGCTGCGGCCCGGCGACTTCGTGCAGATCGCCGCGCGGTCGAGGCGCCTCGAGCCGTTCGTCGTCGCCGCCTCCGGCGCGCACGCCACCGCCCCGGCCTACCTGGAGGTGCGGACGGCCGACCTGCTGGCGCGGGTGGAGCGGACGCCGACCCGCGCGGAGGTCCCGGTGGTGTGCGAGGAGCAGTTGGTCGTGGAGCACTACTCGCGCTGAGCGATGCTGGGGCGGTGGACCCCCGGGACGTCGTCCGGCTCAGCAAGCGGCTGTCCTACGTCCTGCGGCACGCGCCCGACAGCGCCGGCCTGGCCCTCGACGCCGCCGGCTGGGTGGACGTCGACGAGGTGCTGACCGCGCTCGGGGTGACCCGCACGGACCTCGAGCACGTCGTCGCGACCAACGACAAGCGCCGGTTCGCCTTCGACGACACCGGTACCCGGATCCGGGCCAGCCAGGGGCACAGCGTCCCCGTCGTCCTGGGCTACGCCGCCGAGCCGCCGCCCCCGGAGCTGTTCCACGGCACCGTCGAGCGGTTCCTGCCCGCCGTCCTGGCCGAGGGGCTGCGGCCCGGACGGCGGCACGCGGTGCACCTGAGCCCCGACGTCGAGACCGCCCGGCGGGTGGGCGCCCGCCGCGGCCGGCCGGTCGTGCTGCGCGTCGACGCCGCCGGGCTGGCCGCCGCCGGGGCGGCGTTCACCCGCTCGGCCAACGGCGTGTGGCTCGTCGACGCCGTGCCGCCGCGGTACCTCGCTGTCCTGGGCTGAGCGGGGCCGGGACCGTGCGGTCCCGGCCCCGCCGGCTCAGCGGACCAGCGTCCCGAGGTCCACGGGCAGCTGGATGCCGGTGACGTGCCGCGCGTCGTCGGACGCCAGCCAGGCCACCGCCGCCGCCATGTCCTCGGGCTGGGACACCTGGTCGGGCAGCGTCTGCATGAAGATCGGCCCCAGCGTGCTCGCGTACTGCGCCATGAGCGGCTGCATGTCCGGCACCGTCATCCCGGTGGCCACCCCGTGCGGGTGCAGCGTGTTCACCCGGATGTTGTGCTGGCCCAGCTCGTTGGCCATCGTCCGCGCCAGCCCGACCACCCCGTGCTTGCTGGCCGCGTAGTGGCCGAGGAACGGCAGGCCGCGCAGGCCGGCGACCGAGCTGGTGATGATGATCGACCCGCCGGTGCCCTGGTCGATGAGGATCGGCACGGTCGCCTTCGCGGTGAGGAAGACGCCGGTCAGGTTGGTGTCGATCGTCTCCTGCCACTGCTCGAGGGGGATCTCCCACGACAGGTTGGCCGAGCAGATGCCGGCGTTGGCGACCACGATGTCGAGCCGGCCGAACTCCGCGACGCCGGCCTCGACGACGGCCGAGAGCGCCTCGAAGTCGCGCACGTCGGCCTCGCGGGCCAGGATCCGCCGGTCCAGCGCCTCCACCTGCCGGACGGTCTCGGCCAGGTCGTCCGCGGTCGGGCCCGGATAGGCCGTCGACTCGGCGTCCCGGTTGACGTCCACGGCGATGACGTCGGCGCCCTCGCTGGCCAGCCGGACGGCGTGTGCCCGGCCCTGGCCGCGTGCGGCCCCGGTGATGAAGGCGACCTTGCCCTCGAGTCGTCCTGCGGTCATGCCGGCTCCTCCTCGCGTCGTTGCACTGAGTGCAACCGACTCTAGGCGGGGAGGCGCGCCGGTGGGCGGCTAGCGTGCACGGGGTGCAGCGAGTCGGCGCCCGGGAGACGCAGCGCCGGGAGAGCTGGCGCGCCCTGCAGGCGGCCGCGGTGGACCTGGTCGGGCGGCGCGGCTTCGCGGCGGTCACCGTGGACGACATCGCTGCGGCGGCGGGGGTCTCGCGCCGGACCTTCTTCAACCACTTCCCGACCAAGGCCGCCGCGCTCTTCGACCCGGACCCGGACGACGCGGGCCGGCTGGCCGACCTGCTGGCCGGCGCCGACGGTGCGGCCGACCCGTGGCGGGCGCTGGGCGGGGTCTGCCGCGCGTACCTGGCTCCGCACACCGGCACCCTCGCCGTCCGCCGGCGGCTGGTCGAGGACCCGGAGCTCGCCGCCTACCAGCGCACCGCCTACCGGCACGTGGAGCGGGCGCTCGACGGCTGGGTGCACCGGCAGCGCCCCGACGACCCCCTCGCCGCCGCCCTGCTCGCCCAGGCGGCAGCCGCCGTCCTCGGCGCGGCGTTCACGACCTGGGCGCCGGACGACGACCCGGCCCGCTTCCTCGACCTGGTCGCCCGGGGGTTCGCCCTGGTCGCGGTCGAGACGCCCTGATCCGCGACGAGGCGCCGGCCCGGGGGTCCCGGACCGGCGCCTCGTGTCCGCCGGGGTTACGCCTTGACGATCGCGGCGACCGGGCCGCCGCCGGAGGGGCCCTGGTGGACGGCGGCGACGGAGACGAACACCGCCGGGTCGCCGGTCACCGACGCCGTCACGCCGCCGACGCAGGCCTTGATCTGGCGGTGCCAGGACACGTCGGAGTCGTCGAGCATGGCGTTGCGCCGGCCGCGCACCTTGCCGTCGGGGGAGGCCTCGCACTTGAGGAACACGTTGACCAGGCGGTCGCCGAGGTCGGTGTGGTGCGGGCGCTCGGGCAGGTCCAGGCCGGCGTCGCGGATCGCCGCCCAGATGCCGTCCTGGTCCAGGGCGTCCGCCATCACCGAGTGGCCGACGCGGTAGTTGCCGCCGTGCCCGCGGGCGTTGCCGACGACGACGATCTGCGCCTGGTCGAGCTCCACGCCGGACGAGCACGAGGCCACCGAGGAGTACAGGGACAGGTCGTGCATGATCTGCTCCTGCGTCGGCATCTCGATCTCGCCGAGCGCCACCGCGATGCCCAGCGCCGTCGTGCCGTTGGACAGGTCCATCGAGCCGTGCGGCTCCTGCATGTACGTCGTCTTCCCGCGCTCGCGGGCGTCCCGGATGGTGTCGATCGTCAGCAGCGGGGTCTTGGTCTGCACGTAGTGCACGTCGGCCGGGTCGGTGATGCCGGCCTCGGCCATCGCCTGCTTCACGCCGGCGGCGACCTTCTCCACCATCGACACGCGGCCGATGTCCTCGGGCAGCAGCACCTCGCTCATCGCGAAGCCGACGGTCAGTCGGGGCTCGTCGGTCTTCTCGACGGCGTCCTCGGGGAGCGTGGCGAAGACCGTCGCGTGCGGGCTGATGACGCCGTCGGTGCCACCGGACCACACGATCGGGATCTGCTTGACCTCCTCCAGCGGCCGGGTGCCCTTCTCCAGCAGCACCTCGCGGAAGGCGCGGTCGGCGATGATGCGGGTGTAGTCGTTGATCCCGCCGTTGCCCTCGGTCTTGCCGATGACGGCGATGACCCGGTCGGCGTCCATGACGCCCTCGTCGATGAGCTTGGCCAGCTCGGAGGCGTCACTGACGTTGTGCAGCGGGACCTTGCGGACCTCGATCGGTGCGGGCACGGCATTCCTCTCGGATCGGGACGGGACTCAGGCGGACAGGACGGTGCCGACGTCGTCCCCGCGGACGGCGTCGGAGATGTGTTCCAGGCTGGTGATGACGGCGCGCTGGCCACCGGCCGCGACGAAGCGCAGCGCGGCGTCGACCTTGGGGCCCATGCTGCCGCGGGCGAACTGCCCGTCCGCGGCGTGCCCGCGCAGCTCGGCGGTGGTCACCGCGGCGAGCGGGCGGGCCGAGGGCGTGCCGAAGTCCACCATCACGTTCGGGACGTCGGTCGCGATGACCAGGGTGTCGGCGTCGAGCTCGCGGGCCAGCAGGGCGGCGGTGAGGTCCTTGTCGATGACCGCCTCGACCCCGCGCAGCGCGCCGCCGTCGCCGTCATCCACCACCGGGATGCCGCCGCCCCCGGCGCAGGCGACCACGAACCCGGCGGCGGCCAGGGCCGAGATCGCCGGGACGTCGACCACGGACCTGGGCTCCGGCGAGGCGACGACCCGCCGCCAGCCGCGCGGGCCGCGGTCCTCCCAGAGCTGGCCGTGCGCGATGAAGGTCTCGGCCTGCTCGCGGGGGAGGAAGCGCCCCACCGGCTTGGACGGCTCGCGGAAGTGGGGGTCGTCGGGGTCGACGAGCGTGCGGGTGATCAGGCTCGCGGTGCGCTGCGGGAGGCCGCGGGCGGCGAGGGCGGCGTCGAGCTCGTCGGCCAGCGTGAAGCCGATCGTCGCCTGGGTCTGGGCCACGCACCAGTCCAGCGGGACCGGGGGGACCTCGTGCGCCGCGAGCTCGTTCTTGACCAGCAGGTTGCCCACCTGGGGGCCGTTGCCGTGGGTGAGCACCACCTCGGCGCCCGTGGCGACCACCTCGGCGACGTGCCGGCACGCGGCACCGATCGCGTCCCGCTGGGCGGCCGGGGTCGCCGACCCGTCTGGACCGGTCATCGCGTTGCCGCCGAGGGCGATCACGACGCGTCGGGCGGAGGTCACATCGGGACCCTAGCCCGAAAGTGCCTCAGCGCTGAAGTAAATCTGTCAGCGACGCCAGAAGTCGAACGCATCCCGCCCGGGCCGGAAGCCGGCGGCCTCGACGACGTCGACGGCCAGGTCGAAGTGCTGGCCGACGACGGCCGGCTGGTGGGCGTCGCTGCCGAAGCTGACCGCCTCGCCGCCCTCCTCGTGGAACCAGCGCACCTGGTCGACCGAGGCCAGCGGGCTGGTCGTGTTGACCTCCAGCGCCCGTCCCGTCCCCGCCAGCGCCCGGAACACCGCCCGGTACTCCTCCTCGAAGTCCTTCTCCGCGTAGCGGTCGCTGCCGCCCGGCCAGTAGCGCCGCGGGAAGTCGACGTGCGCCAGCACCTGGAAGACGTCGCTGGTCTCCAGCATGTCGACGACCTCGGCCAGGTAGCGCCGCATCGTGGCGACGGGGTCCGGGTAGAGGAGGCGGCCGACGCCGTGGAGCTGGCCGTCCTGGCTCAGTGAGTGCAGCGACCCCAGCACCCGGTCGACGGGGGCGTCGCGCAGGTGACCGGCGACGCTGGCGGCGAACAGGTGCGGCTCCCCGGTCTCGACCCCGGACCAGATCCGCAGCTCCGGGAAGCGCTCGCGGCACTCCTCCAGCTCGGCGAAGTAGCCCTCGACGTCGATCGGCAGGTGCCGCGAGGCGTGCCGGTCGACCAGCCCGTCGGCGGTCGCCCGGTCCTCCGGCGACCACGTCGTGAAGTCGAGGTGCTCGGTGAAGGCGATGGCGGGCAGGCCCCGGGCCACCGCCCGCTCGCACGCACGCACCATCGTGGCGGAGTCGGGGGTGTCCCAGGACCACCTGGTGTGCACGTGGTTGTCCGGTGGTCGCATCGACTGGAGATTGTCCTCCTCCGTCCCCAGGGTCCGCGCGGCGGCCGGTCCTGTCGCCCGGGGTGCCTACTGTCGGGACCATGCCGACCGCTGCGCCGACCGGCCTCCCTGCAGGGGCCCACCACGAGCTCGCGAGTGGTGGGGGGCAGGGAGGTCCTTCCACAGTCGAGGCCCTCGGGGTCCTCCGCGAGCTGACCGGCCGTCCCGACGCCGGGTTCCGTGAGGGACAGGACGCCGCCATCGCCGCGCTCGTCGAGCGCTCGGAGCGGGCGCTGGTCGTGCAGCGCACCGGCTGGGGCAAGTCGGCGGTCTACTTCGTCTCGACCGCGCTGCTGCGCCGCCGCGGCGCCGGGCCGACGCTGCTCGTGAGCCCGCTGCTGGCCCTCATGCGCGACCAGGTCGCCGCGGCCGCGCGCGCCGGCATCCGGGCCGTGGAGATCTCCAGCGCCAACGCCACCGAGTGGGACGACGTCGCCGCCCGCCTGGCCGCTGACGACGTCGACGTGCTGCTGGTCTCCCCGGAGCGGCTGACCAACCCGCGGTTCCGGGAGGAGCAGCTGCCCGGGCTGGTCGCCCGCTGCGGCCTGCTGGTCGTCGACGAGGCGCACTGCGTCTCCGACTGGGGGCACGACTTCCGCCCGGACTACCGCCGCATCCGCGACCTGCTGGGCACGCTGCCCGCCGGCACGCCGGTCCTCGCCACGACCGCCACGGCCAACGAGCGGGTGGTGGCCGACGTCGCGGAGCAGCTGGGCGCCGGCGGCGTCTCGGTGACCACGGTGCGCGGTCCGCTGGCCCGCGACTCCCTGCGCCTGGGCGTGCTGCGGCTGCCGACCGACCGCGCCCGCCTGGCCTGGCTGGCCGCGCACCTGTCCGACCTGCCAGGCAGCGGGATCGTCTACACGCTCACGGTGGCTGCGGCCGAGGAGACCGCGGCGCTGCTGCGCGACGCCGGTCACGAGGTGCGCGCCTACACCGGCCGGCTCGACGACGCCGACCGCAAGGACGCCGAGGAGGCGCTGCGGGCCAACGAGGTCAAGGCGCTGGTCGCGACCTCCGCGCTCGGCATGGGCTTCGACAAGCCCGACCTCGGCTTCGTCGTCCACCTGGGGGCGCCGTCCTCCCCGGTCAGCTACTACCAGCAGGTGGGCCGCGCCGGCCGTGCGGTGGAGCACGCCGACGTGCTGCTGCTGCCGGGCCCGGAGGACCTCGCGATCTGGCAGTGGTTCGCCACCTCCTCCATGCCCCGCGAGGACCACGCCGCGGCCGTGCTGTCGGCCATGGCCGACGGGAAGGCCTGGTCGGTCGCGCGGCTGGAGACGGTGGCCGACGTCCGCCGGTCGCGGCTCGAGCTGCTGCTCAAGGTGCTCGCCGTGGACGGCGCGGTCGAGCGGGTGCAGGGCGGCTGGCGCTCGACCGGACAGCCGTGGGTGTACGACGCCGACCGCTACGCCCGGGTCGCGCGCACCCGCGAGGCCGAGCAGCGGGCGATGATCACCTACGCCCGACCGGTCGACGAGGCCCAGTGCCGCATGGCCTTCCTCCAGACGGCGCTCGACGACCCCACCGCGGCGCCGTGCGGCCGCTGCGACGTCTGCGCCGGCCCCTGGTACGCCACGGAGGTGCCCGCCGCGGCCACCGAGGCGGCCTCGGCGGTGCTCGACCGCCCCGGGGTGGAGCTGGCTCCGCGCGCCCAGTGGCCCACCGGCGCCGACCGGCTCGGCGTGGGCGTGAAGGGCAAGATCGCGGCCGCCGAGCAGCTGGACCCCGGCCGGGCCGTCGCCCGGCTCACCGACCTCGGCTGGGGGCAGCGGTTGCGGACCCTGCTCGGGGACGACGGCGTCGGGGGCGTCGTCGACCTGGAGGCCCCCGGCCTCGAGGAGGACCCGGACGCGGCCTTCGATGTCCCGGTCCGGCACGCCGCCACCGACGTCGCGCTGGACGACGAGCTGCTCCGTGCGTGCGCGCGCGTGCTCGGGGCCTGGGACTGGGCGGAGCGGCCCGCGGCCGTGGTCGCCGTCCCCTCCCGCCGGCGGCCGCGGCTCGTGACCGGGCTCGCGCAGGGGCTGGCGGGGCTGGGCCGGCTGCCCTACCTCGGCGAGCTGTCCCTGGCCTCCGGCGGGCCGACCGGGCAGCCCGGCGGCAACAGCGCGTTCCGGCTGGCGGGCGTGTGGCAGCGGATCGTGGTGGGACCCGAGCTGCGGAGCCGGCTGGCGGAGCTGGGCCCGGTGCCGGTCCTGCTCGTCGACGACCTCGCGGACTCCCGGTGGACGATGACCGTTGCCGGGCGGGAGCTCCGGCTGGCCGGCGCCTCGCGGGTCCTGCCGTTCGCCCTCGCGCTGACCGCCTAGGGGTCGTACAGACGTTCGATCCGGCGTAGCGTCCCGGGGCATGTCGCTCGCCCACCAGCCGTCGATGTGGGACCTCGCGGAGGAACCCGCGCTCGGTCCGCTCGCCGTCACCCGGCACCACCTCAGCCGCGGCGCCTGGGTGGACCACCTGCCCGGGTGGGTCACCGGCTCCGACGCCGTCCTCGACGTCCTGCTCGGGGACATCGGCTGGCGGGCCGACCGGCGGCAGATGTACGAGCGCGAGGTCGCCGTCCCCCGGCTGCTGCGGTGGTACGGCGGGGACGAGACCCTGCCGCACCCGCTGCTCACCGAGGCGCGGCAGGCGCTCGACGTCCACTACGGCCCCGAGCTCGGCGAGCCCTTCGTCAGCGCCGGCATGTGCCTGTACCGGGACGGCCGCGACAGCGTCGCCTGGCACGGTGACCGGCTCGGCCGTGGCCGCAGCGCCGACACGATGGTCGCGATCGTCTCGTTCGGCTCGCCGCGGCCGCTGGTGCTGCGCCCGGTCGGTGGCGGCGAGAGCCTGCGCTTCCCCTCGGGCCACGGGGACCTCGTCGTCATGGGCGGCTCGTGCCAGCGCACGTGGGAGCACTGCATCCCGAAGACGGCGAAGGCGGTCGGCCCACGGGTCAGCGTCCAGTTCCGTCCGCGGGGCGTGGTGTGACGCCGAGGGGGCCGGCTCGCGGTGTGGCGGAGGCTGCTCCGGACCCCCGTGCACGACCACTCGAGAGGCGTGTACTGTCCTCCTTGCACCGCGCGAGAACGGACCGGGCCGCCAGCCTGGTAACCGCCGGTCGAACCCCCGCGGTTTGACTGCTGCGGAGCGCGGAGTACAGTAGAGACACCGCCTCGGACAACGGCCCACAAAGGCCCGAGTTGGAGCGCGTCCGCTCCTTGAGAACTCAACAGCGTGCCGAAAGTCAGTGCCAAGTAACAACCCCTTTTTGTGGGTTTCTTTGGGTTGATTGATCG